>NZ_JAMYUQ010000012.1:0-263244 GCF_040323095.1 Mesorhizobium sp. M0058 | reverse complement strand
CCAAACGAAAACCTCACGCCCAGCTCGCTATTGGCGGGTTGGCGAAAAGGGGGCCCCCCCACCCTCGGTCTTGTTTCGCACCACACCTCTCCCCCGATCGACGGGGGAGAGGAAGGCTCCCTTCCGCAACTGCTGCGGGACGGGCGGGGCAGCGCAAGCTTTCGCGGTTGGCTCGTCATCAGGTACCGGTCGGACGCTTGCCTCCCCCGCCCACACGCGGCATAGATCGGCCATGACAAGCGAACTCTACTGCCCGCGCCGCTCGGTGCTTTACGTCCCGGCCTCCAACGACAAGGCGCTGGCCAAGATCGCAACGCTTGCCTGCGATGCCGTGATCATCGACCTCGAAGACGCCGTCGCGCCCTCAGACAAGATCGCCGCGCGGGACAAATTGGCCGGCATTTTCGCCAGCCGACCGAAACGCCGCTGCGAAATGATCGTGCGCGTCAACGCGCTGTCCAGCGAATGGGGCAACGATGACCTGCTGGCCGCGGCGAAATTCGTTCCCGACGGCATCCTGTTGTCCAAGGTCGCCACGCCGCGTGACATCCTCGAAGTCGGCGACGTGCTCGACGATAATTTTGCCCCCGACAGCGTCAAGCTCTGGGCGATGATCGAGACGCCCAAGGCCATGCTCAATATCGGCGCCATTGCCGAACTCGGCCGCGATCGCGCTTCGCGGCTAAATTGTTTCGTCGCCGGAACGAACGATCTGGTCAAGGAAACCGGCATTCTGGCGACGCCTGATCGGCGCTACCTCGTGCCTTGGCTGATGCAGATGGTGCTGGCGGCGCGAGCCGGCGGCATCGACATACTCGACGGCGTCTCCAACGATTTTCGCGACCTCGACGCGTTTGCGCGCGAATGCACGGAAGCCGCCGCCATGGGGTTCGACGGCAAGACGCTGATCCACCCCGCCCAGATCGAAACCGCCAACCGCGCCTTTGCGCCCGCGCCCGAAGCCTTGGCCGAGGCGCACGCGGTGAAAGAGGCTTTCGCCTTGCCCGAAAATGCCGGCAAGGGCGTGATTGCGCTGGATGGCAGGATGGTCGAACGGCTGCACCTGGTGCAAGCCGAAAAACTGCTGGCGAAGGCCGCCGCCATCGGCGCATGATCCGCCCCGAAAAGACGAACTCACGACAGGATCTGACCCATGAGACTTTACCGCTTTCTGTCCGCCCCCGACGATTCAACCTTCTGCCACAAGGTCACCGCGGCGCTGAACAAGGGCTGGCACCTGTACGGCTCACCGACCTACGCCTATGACAAGAAGACCAAATCGATGCGCTGCGGCCAGGCGGTGGTGAAGGATATCGACGGCCAGGAATACGGGCCGGATACGAAGCTGAGTGATTGGTAGGCGAGCTTTGCCAGCCTGTCTAAGACAGCGCTAGGCTGCCTCGGCAATATCAAGACGCACTGTAAGTCCGGCCTGTGTGGCCAGATTGATCAAGGTGTCCAGACTAAAATTCGCGATCCTGCCCCGCAGAAGATCGCTAAGGCGTGGCTGGGTAATCCCGAGCCGGTTGGCTGCTTCGGCTTGGGTAACGTCCCAACTCCGCACCCGCTGTTCGATCGCGATCAGCAAATTGGAGCGCATAGTCATGTTGGCGGACTGAGCCGGGGTGTCTTCCAGCGCATCCCAGACATTTTCAAAGCTTTGACGTTCCATGAGCATGTCTCACTGAATTTGCCTGAACCGCGATGCGGCAAGAGCCAAGTCTCGTTTCGCCGTCTGTTGCGTCTTCTTCTGGAAGGCGTGCAAGACAAAGACGGCGTCACCTATGCTGGCGACGTAAAGCACCCGGAACGCGCCAGCATCGTCTCGGACACGGATTTCCCGTACGCCTAGGCCTATCGTCGTCATCGGCTTCCAATCGCTTGGCTCAAATCCGAGTTGAACCTTGTGCAGTTGAACGCCCGTTTCCTTGCGCACCGCCTCTGGAAAAGCCCGGAGCTTGGCAAGAGAATCTCCAAGAAACTCCAGTCGCTTGGTCGGCATACAGACTTTATATCAAAACTTGTATAATTTCACAAGCAGGCTCGCCACCTGAATATCGCACAGCCTTACTCCGCCGCCTCTTCAAGCTTTTCCATATCGTCGTCCGACAGGCCGAAATGGTGGCCGATCTCGTGGATCAGCACGTGGGTGACGATGTCGCCCAGCGTCTCTTCGTTTTCGGCCCAATAGTCGAGGATGGCGCGGCGGTAGAGGGTGATGCGGTTCGGGCCTTCGCCGGTCTGCGGGTTCCAGCGCTCGGCGATGCCGCGGCCCTCGAACAGGCCAAGCAGATCAAACGGTGTCTCCAGCGACAGATCGTCCATGATCTCGTCGGTCGGGAATTCGGCGATCATGATGACGATCTCGCCGGTCAGCTTGCGAAAATCGTCGGGCAGATGTGCGTACGCCTCCAGCGCCAGAAACTCGATCTCCTCGATCGAAGGCGAGAGTTCATCGTGCCAGGTGCGGGTCTTGTAGATGCGGGCCATGCTTTGTCCTTTGATCCGGCATATAGGCTTTCCCTCCGGACTCGGCAAATGGACCGGGTACCTGGCCAAT
Source organism: Mesorhizobium sp. M0058 (assembly GCF_040323095.1). Classification (NCBI taxonomy): domain Bacteria; kingdom Pseudomonadati; phylum Pseudomonadota; class Alphaproteobacteria; order Hyphomicrobiales; family Phyllobacteriaceae; genus Mesorhizobium; species Mesorhizobium sp. M0058. The sequence goes on along the minus strand of NZ_JAMYUQ010000012.1, from coordinate 260,684 downwards.
GACTGTTTCTTTGCGCCGAATGGCTGCGACCAAAGTCCAAGGTTGGCCTCGTCACCTTTGATCAAGGAATAAATTCCTTCTGACTCCGCTTGACTCTTCCGGCACCCTCTGGAATCTATAGGAACATAACAGGAACAGTTGTGAGAGAAATTGACCGTCATGGCGACATCAGCCGTGGCGCGGGAGACTGTTTTTGCCCTGCGCCGCCAGATCGCGAAGATCGAGGGAACGCTGCCCGAGCGCCTGGCCGCGCCGGCTGGCGAGGGGCTGCGCGCGGGTCCTGGCGGCGGTCTCGACGCCGCGCCTGAACCCGATGCCGATGTCACCATCATCCGGCGCGGGCTTGCCGTGGCTTCGCCGGATGCTTTCCTGGCCACCGGCGTCGAGCGCCTCGATGCGGCGCTGAGCGGCGGCCTTCCGAAAGCCGCCTTGAGCGAAATCCATGGCCTTGAGACCCGCAATGCCGGGGCCGTCGCCGGCTTTGTGCTGTCGCTGGTCAGCCTGATCCTCAAGGGCCAGCCCTTGCCCGTGCTGTGGATCGGCACGTCGGAGATTTTTCGCGAGGCCGGCTTTCCCTATGCCAGGGGAGTGCAGGGCATGTTCGGTATCGCACCGGAGCAGTTGCTGTTTTCCGAGGCGCCGAAACTCACCGATGCGCTGTGGGTAGCCGAGGAGGCCGCGAAGATGACGGCGCTCGCCGCAATCATCCTCGAAATCCGTGGCAGCCCGCAGCGGCTCGACCTCACCGCGACGCGCCGGCTGCACGCGCGCGCCCAAAACGCCGGCCGGCCGGTGTTCCTGCTGCGCCAGGCCGGCGAAGCCGAGCCGACCGCCGCCCCGGTGCGCCTCATCGTGTCGGCTGCACCAGCGGCGAGCCGCCGGACGATCGCCGGGTCGCTCGCCGGCTCGATCGGCCGGCCTGCCTTCACCGTCAGCATCGGCAAGAGCCGCACCGCTCTGCCTGGACAATTCACACTGGAGTGGAACCCCGATGAACACGCATTCGAAGAAAGAAAGCCCCGCGAAAAACGGGCAGAGAATTCTGTCGCTGTGGTTCCCGCATCTGGCGGCAGAACGGATCCTGCGCCAGCGCCTGGGACGGTCGTGGCGTTCCCGGCCTTCGGATCATCTGCCGCCATCTCACCCACCGCTCGTGATCAGCCATCGCGACCGCAACGCCCAGCGCATATCGGCCCTCGACGAGCGGGCTGAGGCGCTGCATCTGAAGCCTGGCATGGGCATTGCCGATGCGCGCGCCATGCATCCCTCGATCGACATCGTCGAGGCCGATCCGGACGCCGATCGCCGGCTGCTCGAAGGCCTCGCCGACTGGTGCGATCGCTATACGCCGCTGGTGGCGCTCGACGGTACTGATGGCCTTTATCTCGACGTCACCGGCTGCACGCATCTGTTCGGCGGCGAGCGCGCCATGCTGGACGACATCCTTGCGCGGTTTTTCCAGCAGGGTTTCGATGTCCGCGCCGGGTTGGCCGCGACGCCGGGTGCAGCCTGGGCGGCGGCGCGCTTCTGCGGCAACCGCATCGTTGTCTCCGGCGAGGAGGAAGCGCTGCTCGCCCCCTTGCCGCTGGCGGCACTGCGCATCGAGGCCGATATCCGCGCCAGCTTGGAAAGCGTCGGCCTGCGGACCGCCGGCGCGGTCATGGCAGCGCCGCGCGCGCCGCTCGCCCGTCGCTTCGGCGCGACCTTGCTGTTGCGGCTCGACCAGGCGCTCGGCCGCCTCGACGAGGCGGTATCGCCGCGCCTGCCCGTGGCCCCGCTTTCGGTCGAACGCCACCTGGCCGAGCCGGTCGTGCTGACCGCCGAGATCGAACGGCTGGTGCTCTTGCTGGCGGTGACGCTGAAGGCCGATCTCGAACGCCGCGGCGAGGGCGCAAGGATGCTGGCGCTGCTTTTGTTTCGCGTCGACGGCGCCGTCAGCCGCATCGCTGTCGGTACCTCGCGACCGTTGCGCGAACCCAAGCTTATCCAGCGCCTGTTCCATGAGCGGCTGGCCGCGCTCGAACAGGACATCGATGCCGGCTACGGCTTCGACCTGGTGCGGCTTTCGGTGCTGGCGGCCGCCGGCTTCGACATGCAGCAGGCCGATTTGACCGGCGAGACCGAGGATGACGGCGCCGACATGGCACTCTTTGCCGACCGCATCCGCGCCAGGCTCGGCGACAGTGCGGTGCTGAAACCGGTCGCCCTCGAGAGCCATCTGCCGGAGCGCGCCATCGCCACCATCCCGTTCTCGGAAGCGCCACAACGCAAACCACCGCTCAGGAAGCCGGGCTCGAAAGACGCGCCGCGCGCAACCATCTTCCCGCCGGAACGGCCGATCCGGCTGTTCCGTTCGCCCGAGCCGATCGAGGTGCCGGCCACCGAAATGCCTGAGGGTCCGCCGATGAATTTCCGCTGGCGCCGCGCGCTCTACCGGGTCGCGCGCGCCGAGGGGCCGGAACGCATCGCGCCGGAATGGTGGCGTGAAACGTCAAGCGATCCGCTCACATCGACGCGTGACTATTTCCGGATCGAGGATGCCGACGGCCGCCGCTACTGGCTCTACCGGCAAGGCCTCTATGGCAACCCGCAGGTGCCGCCGCGCTGGTTCATGCATGGAGTCTTCGCATGAACGCGCTGACCGTCATCCCCTATGCGGAATTCGGCATCCAGTCGAACTTCTCCTTCCTGCGCGGCGCCTCCAAGCCGGAGGAGCTGGTGGTGGCGGCCAAATTCCTCGGCTTTTCCTCGATCGGACTGGCAGACCGCAACACGGTGGCCGGCGTCGTGCGCGCCTGGCAGCAGGCCAAGGTCGAGAAGCTCGCCTATCACCCCGGTTGCCGCCTGGTGTTCGGCGACGGCACGCCGGACATTCTCGCCTATCCGCAGAACCGCAAGGGCTGGGGCCATCTCTGCCGCATGCTGACGCAAGCCAATTTGCGCGATGAAAACGAGAAGGGCGCGACCCTTCTCCAGCGCAGCGACCTGCTCGAATGGGGCGACCTGCTGTCGCTGGCGGTGCTGCCGGATCTCTCGGCGAATGCCGACGATCCCCTGGCATTGGTCCGTCAACTGAAAGACCGTTTCGGCGCTAATTTGCGGCTAGGCATGGCGCCGGATTATCGCGGCAATGACCGTTTCCGCATCGAGCAGGCGGCGGGCATGGCGGACATCGCCGGCGTGCCGCTGATGGCGACCAACGACGTGCTTTATCACAGCGCCGAGCGCCGCTCGCTGCAAGATGTGCTCACCGCCATCCGCCTCAATTTGCCGGTCGCCGAGGTCGGGCTGGAATTGACGGCCAACGCCGAGCGCCATCTGAAGCCGCCGCTGGAAATGGCCCGTCTCTTCCGCCGCCATCCACGGGCGCTGGCCGAGACGCTGCGCTTTGCCGGCGAACTGACCTTCTCGCTCAGCGACCTCCAGTACAATTATCCCGACGAGCCGACGCAATCAGGGCTTGGGCCGCAGGCCGAGCTAGAGCGTCTGGCCAGGGAGGGGGCCGCCACGCGCTATCCGGCGGGCGTCCCCGCTTCCGTCTTGCAGCGCATCAGTGAGGAGCTCGCTCTGATCGAGCGTCTGAATTATGCGCGCTATTTCCTGACCGTTTACGACATCGTCCAGTTCGCCCGCAATGAGGGCATTCTGTGCCAGGGCAGAGGCTCGGCCGCCAACTCGATCGTCTGCTACTGCATCGGCATCACCGAGGTCGGCCCCGAGCGCATCGACACGTTGTTCGAGCGCTTCATTTCCGAGGAGCGCAACGAGCCGCCCGACATCGACGTCGATTTCGAGCATGAGCGGCGTGAGGAGGTGATCCAGTACATCTACTCCAAATACAGCGCCAAGCGCACCGCGCTGGCTGCCGCCGTCATCAGCTATCGCGGCCGCTCGGCGCTGCGCGAGGTGGCCAAGGCCATGGGCCTGTCGGACGATGTCCGCAGTGCGCTCTCCAGTTCGATCTGGGGCTGGTCGACCTCGGAGCTCGGCGAGAAGGAGGCGCATGCCGGCGGCCTCGACCGCAACGAGACCTCGACCCGTCGCGTGATCGCCCACGCCAACGAGATCATGGGCTTTCCCCGGCACCTGTCGCAGCATGTCGGCGGCTTCGTCATTACCCGCGACCGGCTCGACGAGATCGTCCCCATCGTCAAGACGGCGATGGAGGCGCGCAAGATGGTCGAGTGGGATAAGGACGATCTCGACGCGGTGAAGATCCTGAAGGTGGATATTCTGGCGCTCGGCATGCTGACCTGCCTCAAACGCGCCTTCACCTTGCTCACCGACTATTATCCGAAGGCCCGGGATGATTACGGCCGACCCTATGTGCTGGCCACCCTGCCGCCGGAAGAGAACGACGTGTACGACATGATCTGCCGCGCCGACACGCTCGGCGTCTTCCAGATCGAATCGCGCGCGCAGATGTCTATGCTGCCGCGTCTACGCCCGCGCGAATTCTACGACCTGGTCATCGAGGTGGCGATCGTGCGGCCCGGTCCGATCCAGGGTGATATGGTGCATCCCTATCTGCGCCGCCGGCAGAAAAAGGAAATGCCTGAGTACCCCAAGCCGGAACTGGAAGAAATCCTGGGCAAGACGCTGGGCGTGCCGTTGTTCCAGGAACAGGCGATGAAGATCGCCATCGTCGCCGGCGGCTTCAGGCCGGGCGAGGCGGACGAACTACGCCGCGCCATGGCCACCTTCAAGCGCACCGGCACCATCGGCAATTACCGCCAGCGCATGATCGACGGCATGGTCGGCAAGGGATACACCAAGGACTTCGCCGAGCGCTGCTTCAAGCAGATCGAAGGCTTCGGCGAATACGGCTTTCCCGAAAGCCACGCCGCCTCCTTCGCTTTGCTCGTCTATGCCTCCTGCTGGTTCAAGACCTTTTATCCCGACGTGTTCTGCGCCGCGATCCTGAATTCGCAGCCGATGGGGTTTTACCAGCCGGCCCAGCTGGTGCGCGACGCGCGCGACCATGGCGTCGATATCCGCGACGTCGACGTCAATTTTTCCGACTGGGACTGCACCCTGGAGAAAGCCCAATTCGATCCGGGCCGCATCCTTGCGCGCCATGCCGAAATGCGCGGTGTCATCAAGACCCGGTGCGCCGTCCGGCTTGGCTTCCGTCAGATCAAGGGCTTGGCCGAGAAGCGTATGGAAGCTTTCACCGCGCGGCGCGGCGCCGGCTATACAAGCGTCAGGGATGTCTGGCTGCGCTCGGGCCTCAATGTCGGCGAAATCGAAAGACTGGCGCAGGCTGACGCCTTCCGCTCGCTCGGCCTCGACCGTCGTGAAGCCTTGTGGGCGGTGCGCGCGCTGGATGGCAAGAGCGCCGCCGAACGGCTGCCGCTGTTCGACCAGCCGGCGATCCGGCTGCGCGAACTCGAGCCCGAGACAAAACTGCCGACAATGCCGCTCGGCGAGCACGTCATCCACGACTACCGCGCGCTCGGCCTGTCGCTGAAGGCGCATCCGGTCGCCTTCCTGCGCGAGCGGCTCGACCGCGCCGGCGTCATTCCCAATGCCAATCTCGGCTCGGTGCGCGACGGCAGGCGGGTCTCGGTCGCCGGCCTGGTGCTGGTGCGGCAGCGGCCCGGCAAGGGCAATGCGATCTTCCTGACGCTGGAAGACGACAAGGCCGTCGCCAACGTCATTTTCTGGGAGCGGACCTTTACCCGTTTCCGGCCCATCGTCATGGGCGCGCGCTTCGTCAAGGTCACCGGCAAGCTGCAGTCGGAATCCGACGTCATCCACATCGTCGCCGAGAAGATCGAGGATTTGACGCCGTGGCTGACGGTGCTGCTGGAAGAGATGACGCCGGCTGCCCGGCCCGACATTGCCACCCTCTCGGACAAAGCTGAAAGGGTCATGCCCAAGGGGCGGAATTTTCAGTAGGCAAGTGCAGGGCGGTCGGGAGCCCATGACATTAATGCCGGCAAGGGCAGAGGGGGGCGCAAGGATCGCCAACAGAATGGCTTCTTAGGCTGAGGTCCGTTTGAACCACCCCTGGCCCTTCAGCCCGGCCCACCCAATCGCGGCGGCGACAGCACGTCTTCCGCCGAAATAGTCCGCGCCTCCGAGGGCAGCATGATCGGGATGCCGTCGCGCACGGGATAAGCGAGCTTGGCAAGCCGCGAGATCAACTCGCCGCGCACCGGGTCCCAGGCCAGCGGCCCCTTGGTCAGCGGGCAGGCCAGCAGCTCCAGCAATTTTGGATCGACATTGACCGACTTGCCGTCACGCCCATCCGCAGCCATTGGATCCCCCTTCAGCCATCGGCTCAGCCCTTATTGCAGGCTGGAACCAAAGTCCTCATTCTCGCGCGCCAGCGCCATTTCGGTGATCGCGATCAGCGTCTCCGCGCGGGCTTTCAGGTCGGGCGCCTCCAGCAGCGCCTGTTTCTCGGCCGGTCCGTAGGGCGACATCATCGACAGCGCATTGACCAGCATGGTATTCTCGGCGCGGCTGACGCTTTCCCAATCGGCTTCGAGATCGTTGGCCTGCAGATAGGCGCGAAACGCTTTCAACAGCGCCGGCCGGTCGATCTCGCTTGCCGCCTGGTCTTCGGTGAGATCGGTGAGGAACGGCGCCAGCTTGCATTGCCGGAACGGCGTCTTCACCGGCAATTCGCTGGTGATGCGGAAACGGCAGACGCCCTGCAGCGAAATCAGATATCGGCCGTCGCCGCTCTCGGCCATCGAGATGATGCGCCCGGCGCAGCCGACATTGCACAGTTCCGGCTCGCCGTCGGCGCGCAACGCGCCATTGAGGCTGGGCTGGACGATGCCGATCAGCCGCGCGCCGGCGATCGCCTCATCCACCATCTGCAGATAGCGCGGCTCGAAAATGTTGAGCGGCATGCGCCCGCCCGGCAGCAGCAGCGCGCCGGCAAGCGGAAACACCGGAATGGTTGCCGGCAGATCCTTGCCGACCCGGTAAAATGCGTTTCCGACCTGCACCTTCACTCCTCCGACCCGCTCGCGCGCGATGTTATCGGCCTAATCTGGCGCGGCGGCCGCCGACCGCAAGGCCCGACAGCCACGCCCCGGCAATTTGGCCGGCAAACGGCTCAGGAAAACAGCAGCGACGACAATTTGCGCCGTGCCGCCAGCGTCGCCTCGTCGGTCATGCCCCAGGCCTCGAACAGTTTCAGCAGCTGCGCCCTGGCGCCGTCCTCGTTCCACGTCCGGTCGGCTTTTATAATCGCCAGAAGATTGTCGGCCGCCGCATGGCGCTCGCCCTTGGCGTTCTGGATCATGGCGAGGTCGAAACGCGCCTGGTGGTCGCCGGGATTGGCGGCCAGTCGCTGCTCGAATTCAGCTGGATTGCCAAGTGCTGCCGCTTCCGCAGCCAGCGTCATCTTGGCACGCAGCGCGGCAAGTGCCGGCGCATTCTTCTTGGCCTCCGGCGCCGTTGCCAGCAGCGCCTCGGCGCCGTCGCTGTCGCCGTCCTCGAACAGAAGCTCGCCCAGCCCGGCAATCGCCTCGATCGTCTCCGGCGCCTGCGCCAGGATGGCGTCGTAAATGTCGGCTGCGGTCTGCGCATCGCCCGCCGCATGCGCTTCCGCCGCCGCGGCCAGTGCTTCGGCGACGGGCGGCGCGCCATTGCCCTTGCCGCCGACCTTGGTGATGAACTCGGCAATCTGGCTCTCGGGGATGGCGCCCATGAAGCCGTCGACAGGCTGGCCGTCCTTGAAGGCGATGACCGCCGGGATCGATTGGATGCCGAGCTGGCCGGCGATCGAGGGATGATCGTCAATGTTCATCTTGACCAGCTTGACCTTGCCGCCGGCGGCCTTGATCGCCTTTTCCAGAAGCGGCGTGAGCTGCTTGCAGGGCCCGCACCACGGCGCCCAGAAATCGACCAGTACCGGCTGTTTGCGCGATTCCTGGATGACGTCGGCGGCGAAAGTGGCGGTCGTGGTGTCCTTGATCAGCTCACCAGCGGCAGGTGCTGCGCCGGGTGTCGGGCCAAGTGCCGACTTGGCCGGCTCGGCGCCGCCATATCGCACGGAAGTGGTGTATTGGCCCGAATTGCCGCCGAATTGGCCGCCAAACGGATTGTTGTTGTCGCTCATCTCGTCGCCCTTCCGGTCGCGCCCAGCGGAGCAGCGCGACGTCCTTAACTAGAGGTCAGTTTTCGCCATCCATGTGGCGATCAAGCCGAGACTTTCAAGATAGCAGCATCATGTCCGGTTGCCTCGACGAATCTGATGAGGTCGGCGGACGCGATCGACGTCGTCGCCTCATTGGTCAGCGGATGCGCGTTGACTGTCGCATGTGCCATCAAATCCTGGTCGAGCACCACCTTGACCCGTCTTTCGGTGTCGTTGATCAGCCCGAACACGGTGACCGCGCCCGGAATGACACCGAGCAGCTCCATCAGCATCTCCGGCTTGCCGAACGACACCCGGCCGGCGGCGCCGATGATCGTGTGGATCTGCTTCAGGTCGACCACCGCCTCCTCGCCGACGCTGACCAGGAAGAAATTGTCCTTCTTGTCCTTGAGAAACAGATTTTTCGTGTGCCCGCCCGGTATCTCGCCGCGCAGCGACTGCGAATCGGCCACCGTATAGAGCGGCGGATGGCGCACGGTCGACACTGATATGCCGAGATCGGCAAGAAAGGCGAAAAGCTCGGCTTCGGTCTTCGGCATTGGTGGTCTTCCCCTGTATCGGCGCGCGGCAAAGCCGTTTACGGCCAATGATGCCGCCGAGACAAGACCGTCATGCGGGAAGTCGATGAACCACCCGCGTGGCCGACAAGGTTCGGCCAGGCGAATTTGGCGCGGCTAAAAAGCCCGTCATTTCCTTGTTGCAATCGCCGCGCTCTTCAGCCATATAGGCCCGGCTTGCGGCCCCGAGGGCCGTGTGAGCGGGTGTAGCTCAGGGGTAGAGCACAACCTTGCCAAGGTTGGGGTCGAGCGTTCGAATCGCTTCACCCGCTCCAGTTTCCTCCGGGAAATCAGGCATCGAAAAGCCGCGGTTCGCCGCGGCTTTTTCGTTTTTAGGGCCGACTGAATCGCGCTTGTGGCAAGCGGCTTGGAATACCAGGGTTACATGCGGGTTACCAGTTTTTCGCGGATCCGGCGCAGTGGGGATTAGTGTGTTGCCGGACGCGCAGTATATTCAATCCAAACGGTCACAACTTTACCATGAATGCTGGGCTGCAGTTGACTGATTGATCGCCACTCGCTCTATCCTTACCGATTGGGGCGGAGGCGCAATAAGTGAGAATCAAATCCATCGACATCGGCAATTTCAAAGCCATCAGTTCGACGAAGGTCAATCTTCTAGACTTCAATGTCATTGTTGGTGCGAATGGCTCCGGCAAAAGCTCCGTGCTGCAGGCCATGCACTGGATGTTTCAGTCGGGGAGGAACCGTCGGATTGAGGCTCGGTCAAAGTCGTCAGACGGGGTCACGCTTTCCGAAAAAAATGCCACATATATGCCATCCCCCGACTACCGAAATGCTGGTCACTCGTCGGAGTACGGGAATAAGACAGGTACGCCCCAGCTTGATATGGGCGTAGTAGCTATCATGGATGATGGCTCTGAGGTGACGGCAGAGCTTTGGATCAAGTCAGCTCGTAACGCGGGTATCCTGGTCCATATCCCCAGCGGCAATGCGTTCATCAGCAACCTTCGAGACCCTTCTCGGGAATTTAGTGCATACATCCCCGGCTTGGCCGGCATTCCTCTCAGCGAAGAAAAGCGAAGTCGAGCAATCGTTCAACGCTTGGCAGCAGCTGGCGACGCAAATACGGTCTTACGCAACGTCCTCCTCCTCCTAAAAGGCACCGCAATAGACGGCAAGAATGGCCTGATGCTGCTTGAAGAGTATGTATCGCAAGTAATGGGGAAACTCTCGCTCGATGTGACGTTCTTGGACGAAAGGGACTCAAACATCTCGGCTCGCTTTACAACGGCTGACATGCAAGCGTCGGAAAAGAAATGGAGGCCACTTGAACTCGCCGGTGTTGGCTTTCTACAGGTCATCCAGATATTTGCCTATCTGCTTTACTTTCGACCGGCGCTGTTGCTGGTGGATGAGCCTGACGCCCATCTGCATCCCACAGCTCAAGAGCGGCTCGTACCAGTATTGGTGGCAGCTTCTCAGAGGACGGACACACAAGTTGTTCTGACGACCCATAGCCCATCAGTGGTTCGTGCCCTTCCAAGCGATGCGCGGGTCATTTGGATGAAGGAAGGGAAGGTGCAGGATGGCGGCGACACCGAAGGCCGGCGGCTAATGGGCTGGGGTCTATTGGATCGGAAGATCCTTATGCTGACCGAGGATGAAGATGCCGGGATGATAAGGACAATTTTGTCTCAATGGCCCCATCTGGACCGTGCGGTGGCCGTTTGGCCTGTGCGCGGATCAGGAAAAGTGCCGGAAGCAGAGGTCATCAAGGATTTTATTGAGATCACCGCTGGTAGTCTTAAGGTTGTTATACATCGCGATCGTGACTTCTTAATGCCCGGAGAGTTAGCCGCTCTTGGCGGCCCCTATTCCGACAAGGGCCATGTCGTCTGGTTCACCAAGTATTCCGACATGGAGGCGTACTGGACCAATGAATCGGCGATCGCTTCGCACTTCGGCATCTCGGAAGAAACCGCCCGGCAGTTACTTGAAGATGCAGTCGCGGAAGCTGCGGCAAATAACGTTGCGCTAGAAACACGTCGACGCAAGCGCAACGACGCTGCAAACAAGTTTAACAAAAAGGGCAATCTACCGCAATTCGGCGACTCTGAGGTTGAAGTCGAGGCCGCCGAGCACGGAAAACAGTATGTGGTTCTCGGAAAAGATCTGCGAAACGCGATACGAAAGGTGGCGCACAAGGCAGGCCTGAAGACGGGGCAGAGCTACTCATTGATTGTTCCAGCAGTCTTATCAGGCCAAATGGCAGACGACTTGCGTGATTTGCTTGAAAGTGCGCTCAAGAGCTGAACCGCACATATGAACGATGCTTGCTTCAGGCCGCCAAACAAGCGAGACACTATCGCCGTTCGTTCGCTAGCGCTACGACCATGACCACTACGCGCTCGAGATCATCGCTTCGTAATGCCGCCAAGGCTGCGATTGTACGCTGCCGTGCCAGTTCTTCCGGCGCGCTTTTCTCCAGCGAGGTTGTCAACAGATCAGTGGGTGTAGTCGCCAGTACCGAAGGGGTATCCTTTGCAAATCAGTATAATTGAAGTAAGCTATAACTTCAATTTTGTTAACAAGGTTTTTCACAGGTGCCCACGCCCCGTAAAGTCCTCAACGGATTCACGGCCCGAGAGGTAGCGGCGATCTCGGGGCTAAGCCTCCATATGGTCAACTATCTGGCGCGGGAAAACTACCTCACAGCCTCCCATGCGACAGTTGGCCGAAGGGGTGTCGTCCGTTATTATTCGTATCGAGATTTGGTCATTGCGCGTCTACTTAATAACTTTTCTCTGTCGGGGATCGAGATCCGACGCATTAAACCTGCCATTCAGCTTCTGCGCGAAAGTAATATGTGGAGTATGGCCGACAAAAAGTCGCCCCTTTCCTTCGTCTCGACCGACGGGCTAGAGATATTCTACCACAACGCCAACGGAACCCTGACCGAGATTACAAACAAGGGGCAACTGGCATTTGCGTTTGTTCTTGATATTGAAGGGGCATCTCGAAGTGTCAAAAACGAGATCAGCCCTTCCAAACGAAAGCGGTTTGAGCTCGGCCACTACGAACTCGAATATGCAACCGGTCCATCTCCGAGGGCTACCAGGCGATAGCTAACTGACGCTCCGCTTGTTCGTTATCTGGGTTCCGATCGCGCCGTTACCACTTGGATTCTGCCTTGAGCCCATCGACTTCGGCCCCGCTATGCCGAGGCCGACGGTCACACTCGACCGTTTCATTTTCCATCGCGCAAAGGTTTCGAACCATTTCAGCGCAAGCTAATTGAATCACCGGGTTGCGGGTGAGTTCATGCGTTTAAAATTCGTCGAGCCTTTGCTGCCGACCCTTGTCGAGAAGCCTCCCGAAGGCGACGAATGGATTCACGAGGTCGAGTTCGACGGCTACCGCAGCCAGGTCATCATCGATCACGACGTGCGCATCTTCACGCGCAACGGCCACAACTGGACGGCGAAATACAGCGATCTGGCCGGAGCAGCGAAACGGCTCGGGGTTGAGAATGCCATCATCGATGGCGAGATTGTCGTGCTCAACGAAGCCGGCTTGTCGGACTACCAAGCCCTGCGCACGGCCATTACCCGCCGCCAGCACGACCTGTATTTCGTCGCCTTCGATCTGCTTCACCTTAACGGTCACGATCTGCGGGACATGGATCTCGAAGACCGACGCGAAGTTCTTGAAGGCATCATCCTGCCTGATGACCGCATTCAGTTCAGCCAGGCGCTGCCTGGCGATGCCAAAGCCATCTTCCATCTGATCGACGAAGCCGGCATCGAGGGCATGGTTTCGAAGCGCCGCGACAGCAAATACCGCAGCGGCCGGTCGACTGCCTGGCTGAAGGTCAAAAGCTACATGGTGGAAGAATACGATTTGCTCGGTGTCGAGCGGGACCCGGCAAGCCGGCCTTTGCGCTGATGGCCGACCGGGAGACCGGCCAGTATGTCGGCTCAGCGTTCATCAACTCCCGCGGCGCAATCCGGGAGCGGCTGTGGAAGCGCGTGCAGGAGCACGCCGGGCCGGCGCCGAAGGGGATGAAGCGGCCGGCGACGCAGTGGGTTAAGCCCGGGCTTATCGGCCGCGTGAAGCACTTGCGGGGTGAGGAAGATTTGCGACACGCTTCGTTGCAAGATTTCCGGGAGGAAGAATAGTCGCAAAGTCGCTGCTGGCCAGATCATCCTGATTGCAATTTAAGCGCGATTGTACGGAACAGACAGTGCGCGAGGTTGTTGAGCCTAATAAGGCGGGCTCAACATGCCACTTTCCCTTCGAACCACTTTGTGTGAAACGCGAGACGCGCTGCACCTCTTGCGACGGTCAGTCCGTGATCGCGGGCACATCGATGCCATGTACGAGATCGATTGCCTGGTCGGTCTGGCTCACGAAATTGCTTTGAAGGCTGTCTCGGCGATTGAAGTTCGCGGCCGAGTCCAATGAACCCCGCCTTATTCCTCAATTGATGGGGATTGCTCAACGGGCTTCCTACCGGAACCTAACCGCGTGATTCGACCTTATGCCGCTATGAGCACACGCGGCGTCAATTTTCTCGACAAATGGATGGCAGAGCACCTGCCCAACGTCTTGATTGACGACATGGATGATCCCGTGGCGATCAGCGATCTTGCCGACCAGGCAATGAAGGCGGCCGACCGTGAGGGCATCAGTTCCGACGAGGTCAGCGAAGAGGTTGGCAGCCTATTCGAGGTCATCCTTGAGGCGATGAAGAACCGCGCTGGCGGCGGCGAGGGCGGGTGACACCATGCCGAAATCGAAACGGTTTTGGATTGTCGTCGGGGTTCTCACAACGCTTATCGTGCTCGCCCTAGTTATGTCCCTGACCCTTGCCGCGCTCGGCCCGCACTGATGGCTAACGGACAATTCCAGCGATCCGGAGGGCGACTGCATCAAGTCCGCTTTTGTAAATCCTGGTGAGGACGTGCTCTGCGGCTTCTGCCCTTTGAGCAGTGCATCCGCGGAGTTCACCACCTCCTAGCCTGGCAGGCCTATTGGCGAGGCAGTCCCAAACACCCCAGGTTCCCTTGGCTTCCATGTGGCAGTAAAATCTGTGTTGATGATTTTCCATATCTGCACAACGCCTAGCGCGATCTTTAGGGTGCATCACATCTTTGGAGGTGGTTAATGCGCGCCCGAGCGCCGAACAAAGTGAGCACACAGTGGCGTAAGGTTTCTCGACAAGTGGGTTGCCGAGCAACTGCCTATTGTGGCGCGGGGGAGATCCGATCGCTGCCAGCGACCTGGCAGATCAACGGATGACCGCAGCCGAGAAGGCCGGCATCCCTGCCGACGAAATCAACGGCGAGGTCGAAAGCGTATTTGAATTGGTTTTGGAGGTAACGCGGCGTCGCACGGGTGAAATGCTCTAGCCGCGGAACCATTTCCTCCAGAATATCCATTTGGACCTTCTGCGCTTACGAAGCCGCACAATCGGCCTGTCGAAGTCATCCGGGTCGCACTCGGCAAGAAACCGCCGCCGCCATTCATCGCTTTGCTCGTTTCGCTGCCGTCTGAGACTCAGCTTGCCCCCACGAGGCACGGGAGCATCCAACCCCGCCAGAAGGCCGATGTGCGGGCTAACGCTGTCGAAATCGTCAAGCTGTCTTCGTAGAACAGGCGGAGTGGTTCGATCCCGGCCCTAGCAAAAAACGAATTCCAGCGACCGGTGCCGATGGCAATCTGGGCAAGGGCGAAGTCGATGCCATACGCCGAGTACTCGGCCTTCTTCACGGCAGCAGTCTTGCTGGTCCAAGCACCATCCTGCGATGCTTTTGCCCAGGAAATTGCCTGGCCGAGCCGATCGCGCCTTTCAAGGTATATCCACCCCGGGTCAGGAAACCACTCCGTAAGCCTGATATCCCTGCTTAGCTCATAGAAATGGGACGGGAACAGTTTGGTAGCTGCTACTCCGTTTGGCGTGGCGCTGGCGGCAATACGGGTGCAACGCTCAACCGTCGGGGTCTTCTCTTCTCGGTTGAAGTATTCTTTCGGATCTCCCAGCACCCCCGTGCTGCGCATCTTTTCGCTAAGAAGCGTGCTACCGGATCGCTGCAAGGTCGCAATGATAAGCGTCCTGCCGGGAGGTTTCCAACCTGTGGGCGGGCTGATCAGCATGGACGACAAATAACTACGGTATCACCGCCGAGTCCACCTTGCCACTTCAGGGTTGCAAAACCGTCGTCAGTCGTCCTGCCGGCCCTTGGCGAAGTAAATAGCTCCATCCGTCTTGACTTGACAGGAATATGTTCCTCATTTTGTCCGCTATGGCGCACGATCCGATCGACACGCTGGGCAAGGCGACCCGGCACAACATGCTTGTGAAAGCCGAATGCAGCTGCGGCAACGTCCGCTACTGCCGATCCGCCGATCTCATGATGGTCTACGGCGGCGGCGTCGACCCGCAGAAGCTGAAGTTTGACTGCAACCGGTGCAAGCCGCAGATCAAGATCACGCTTCTCGTGCTCCTGGCGTACCACTACGAGCAATACCGCGCGCTTCTTGACGTCCATGCCACTGCTGAAATCGATCGAGATGATCACGGGCAACAAGGCGCAGTTCATCCAATGGAATGAGCGGCGCAGCCAAGTGAGAAGCCGTCAAGCTAAATCCGGCCTGCCGACTTGGAGCTTCTCGTTAGCCTCAAAACCAATTGGGAAGGTGAGCCTAGGTTTTCCGGTGCAATTCGGCAACATACGCACATGTATCGATCCGTTCTGAGCAGGTGCAGCATGCTTCCTGACTTGAAAGGAATCCATGCTATACATTAGAATGAGCTAAATAACGATACTTGTGGCTTTGGCGGTCTAAATATCGATTATTTGACCGGGGGGGGGGGGGTTTATAGAATGGAACAGCGGCAAAATCTGGCGCCGCTTACGGCGATGCGCTTTTTCGCCGCTGCGGCGATCGTTGTTTTTCATCTTCATAATAACTGGGGGCTGCCCGGGCCCCAAGACACCGGATTGATGTTTGGCATCGGAGTGAACCTGTTCTTTGTGCTCTCAGGGTTCATCCTCGCGTACACATACCGGCGGATCGATGGGTTTGATCATGCGATCAAGATAGTCGCATACCGCGTGGCCCGTATCTGGCCGCTACACATCGCAATGCTCGGGCTTTTCTATCTGCTAGTCTACGACGCCTCAAACCCATTCCATGACATTCACAAACTCTGGGCCTCGGTGTTTCTCTTGCAGGCTTGGTTTGGAGATTACACATATTCGTTTAATGGGAACCCCGTCGCTTGGACACTGTCTTTGGAGTTGTTTTTTTATCTGACTTTCCCACTCCTAACGATCATGTCCAGTCGCTGGATTGTGGCAATTACATTGCTAGTTACAACGTTGACCTTGTCTTGGGCATTTGCAGTGCCAGTACTTAGTGCACCATTGGACCTGCCTGGAACGACCGCCGCTGGGATTGTCAGGATGCATCCGGGATCGTTTTTCGTGCTTTTTGCAGCAGGCATACTCGCCTGTCGAATGTTTATATCGCGCGAGTGGCAAATTGGACCGCGCGCCGCCACAGTATGGGAGGTTCTGTGCCTCCTGTTTGCAGGAGCCTACTTTTTGCGGAACGAGCAGATCGCTGGGTCGATCGCGAACTTCCTTCATGTTGGTGGAATCCCTGCACTGTGGATGCAGAATGCCATGGGTGCGGTCTTTTTCACTCCGCTAATTTTCGTGCTGGCAATCGGGCGAGGCCGCCTTTCACAGGCGCTCTCGGTACGCCCTCTGATCATTCTGGGCGAGGCATCTTTCGCGATATATCTCCTACACCTCATGGTGCAGGACAAGGCAATGGCTATTGGCTTTGCAACCCCGTCGGATGTGCCGGCCTACCTCTGCATTGTCTTGGTCGGTTCAGTAGCGCTGAACAGGTACATCGAGATGCCGTCAAATCGCTATCTGCGTCGAAAAGTTGACGCCTGGGCGGATCGCCGCGTTGTCGCTGCGAGGCCGGTCATCTAGCTCGCGAGGCAGTCCGTTCTCGCCCTTCTCGTTTCTCGGGGCTCTTGGGCTCATCTTCGGCCGCCTTGGCAAGGGCCTCCCGCTGGGCGATGATCTGCTGATTGATCCTTGTCCCAAGCGCGTTGCGTGCCTTTTCAGGTAGTTCCTGGAGAGCTAGTTCGAGTAGAATTAGATCGGTGTCGGTGAAGTTCAGCGTAACCATTCTTGTCGTCTCCTTAGCTGCGTAGGCCCATGGCACGATCATCGGCGATCATGGCCATCACGACGCCGGCAAGCTGAGCCAGCGTCACGGTCGAGGTTGCGTAGGTGGTGCGCTGGATTGTGCCGGTGGGTAGGGCGACAGCGCCCCGTGCGGCAGGCGCAGTGCCGAAGAAGCCGATGCCGGTGGTGTTGACCTCGAACTTGGTGGCGGCCGCGCCATCATTGATCTTCACACCGCCCGTGCCTTTGCCCTGCACGATGATGCTGGGATTGGTTTCCGTGCCGCTCGGCTGGATGATCGGATGCCCGGCCGCCGCTGCTCCCTTGAGCGAAAGGAAGCTTGTCGGCGAAGCGACATGGCCGATTTCAACCTGTTTGGCGAAGCTGGCGCCGTTCGTATAGAACGAATGGACGCCGACTCCCTTTGTGCCGAAGCTGGACCCGACATCGGTATCTGAACCCTTCATCCACAACAGCGGCGACTGCCCGGCGACGGCGCCGGAGAATTCGAAATTGTTGACGGCGTTGTCGGTCGATAGAATCGCAAGTTGTTTCTCAAAGTCCGAATTGCCAAAGAAAACCGCCTTCGATTTCCCACCAGCCGCCACCCAGGTGTTGTCTGTCGAATCCAAAAAAAGGAGCGGGGCGACGTTGACCCCACCCACGGTCATGGCGGCGATGTTGTCGGTGTTCTTAAGCAGGATCGCCTGCCCGGTTGAGTGGAGCGCGCCTGTCGAGTAGTGACTAATCGAAGGCGCCGCCGGCTGGCTTAACTGCCGCTGGGCGGCGCTGTCTGCGCATGAGGTCCTGGGTGGCTTTCTCCAATTCGGTGCCATCCATCTCTGCCGGATCTTTCACGACGCCCGCGTTGCGGTCCGCTCGGTCGAGCATACCCCCAATTTGAAGGAGAGTCCGTTGCGACGACGCCCTTGCAACGGCCGTCTGTGTTTTGTCGCGGCAAATCTCCAGCGCGCTCTCGTATGCGACCTTGACGCCCTCCACCCGAACGCGTCGGATTATCTCGGCGCGCACAGCCTCATCATCGTCAAATTCATCCTCGACTTCATTCATGCAAATGCCCCTATCGGCTTTGGACAATCATTTTCTGGCTGAATAGGTTACGGGTTGTGACGAGAAGTGTCGTAGAATCAAGGGTTGCCAAGGTTGGGGTCGAGCGTTCGAATCGCTTCACCCGCTCCAGTTTCCTTCAGGGGGAATCAAGCGATGAAGAGGCGCCTTTCGGGGCGCCTTTTGCTTTTTCCAGACCGGCGATGTAAGCGCGTTGCGGGACACTTGTTCTCCCTCAAAACCAGGCGCGGGTAGTACGGCGTGGCGCATAATCCCTTGGTTTCCAGTTCGGCGAACGGCGGCACCGCATCCGAAGCGCTTGCTTGGCTGGCGTTGCGGAACGCCGCGTCCGAATGCGGCTCAGGCTCGCGCTTGATCGACCCGCAGCCCCTGCGCGCACTCCCGGCGGGACGCAAGTGGGCGCATGAGATTGCCAAGGTAATCTTCGATGGCCTTGTGGCAGGAAGCCTTTCGGTGCCGGGGCAACTGGCTGCCCGGTGGGACAGCTTCGGCAGCGCAACCACCGCATTGATCATCGAACTCGGCAAGGACTGGGACAATCCCGCAGCGGCTCGCCGCGTCCAGTACCAGCTTGAGCAAATGCTTCTCGAACCCGACGATCTTGCCACGCCGCGCAGGCTGGCGCGAACGCTCGGAATTCGCGTCGACGCTCGCAATCCGACCGCGACCGAACTGCCGGAAGGCATCGATCAGATCTATGCCCATCTGATGCTGGATGGCCGGATCGAGGCTGTCGTGCAGTTCGGTGCACTCGGGACGGTGACGAGCGATCATTGGATTGAATTGATCCTGGATGTAGTGCCTGCTGAGCGGCTTGCGGGAGGATCGCCTGGACCGCAAAAGGGCGCCGGCGCGACCACGTCAAACACGCCTGCAGCCGAGGTATCGTTTGCCATGGCGGGAAGCGAGCCCGATCAGGACAGCCACTTCGGCAAACTCGCGCAATTGGCCGCACAGGCGCATGACCTGGTTCGGTCGAGCGCTGAACCGTCAGAGCCTGTTACGCCGCGCCGCGCACGGGTCGCGGACAAGCACGACAAGGATCGCACGGCGTTCTGGAACAGCTATTTCGCGACCGAGGATCCCTGGAACTACAGCTCGCTCTATGAGCAGGAAAAATATGAGCGGCAGATCGAGATCCTGCCTGCCGGTCCCATCGGCCGGGCGCTTGAGCTGGCCTGTGCGGAGGGCCATTTCACGCGGCAGCTGGCGCCGCGCGTGGGCCATCTGACCGCAACCGACATCTCCGCCATAGCCATCGAGCGAGCCCGCGCCCGATGCAACAATCAGGCGAATGTCGAGTTCGGCGTACTCGATTTCGCTGCCGACACGCTGCCGGGTGAGATGGATCTGATCTTCTGTTCGGAGGTGCTCTACTATCTGGACGATCTCGCCGAGTTGCGGCGCATCGCCAAGAAATTTGCCGAGGCGTTGGCGCCTGGCGGTAGTTTCATCAGCGCACACGCATTCGTGCTGCGTGACAATGTCGAAAAGACGGGCTTCGACTGGAACACATTCGGTGCCCAGGCGATCTCCGAGACGCTGGCAGCGACCGAAGGCCTGGTGCTCGAGCAATCGATCCAGACCGAGCTCTACCGCATAGACCGCTTCCGCCGCCTATCGCCGGGCGATGTGGCGACGGACCCGGTGATCGATCATGTGCCGATCCGCGCGCCCATCGAAATCGGCGTCGCGCGAAATATCGTCTGGGGTGGGGCGCGAGCCTTGCGCCGCGACGTCGCACGTAACGAGCAGCGCCAGCATATCCCTGTCCTCATGTATCACGGCGTTGCCGATGAAGGTCCGGCCGCGCTCGCTCGCTTTCGGCTCACGCCCGCCGCATTCGCCAGCCAGATGGGATGGCTGCGCGCCAATGGCTTTCACGCCATTGGCTCCGAGCAGCTGGAAGCATCCATCGCCAACCGTCAGCCTTTCGTCGGCCGCCCGGTGCTCATCACCTTCGATGACGGCTTCCAGAACTTCGCCGACCATGCCTGGCCGATCTTGCGCGCCAACGACCTGAACGCGGAAGTGTTCCTGGTGACGGACCTGGTGGGCGAAAGTGCAAAGTGGGACACCGACATCGGTCCGCCGACGCCGCTTATGGGCGCCGGGACGGTGCGACGCCTCGCTGCCGAAGGCGCCTTCTTCGGCAGCCACATGGCGACGCATCGCGCCATAGATGGTCTGTCGAGCGCTGACCTGGCCGCCGAGCTCCTGCGCTCTCGTCTGTTCATCGAACGCTGGACCGGCCGGCCAACCAGGGCGTTCGCGGCCCCCTTCTCCGTCACCGACCGACGGCTTGGCCGGCTGGCTAGGGAGTGCGGCTATCGAGTAGGCTTCGGCCGCAGGCACGGGCCGGCGGACCTCCATAGCGATCTCATCGACCTTCCGCGCATCGAGATTCGCGGCGACCGCTCGCTCGATGACTTTGTCGCCACTGTCGAGGCCGTGCTCGGATAAACGGTGAACTTGTCAGTTCATTATTGGGCGACTTGCGACACGGCTGACATCAGCTCCTTCGGGTTTGGGGCGCCAAACATGTATCGCCCACCCTCCGGGACCTCCGTGAAGCTCCAGCGGACGATCCCCTGCCGGTCCAGCAGGAACTGACCAACCAGTTGTCCGTGTCCCGTGGCCATCATCTGCTCGTCGGCTTCGGTCAGTTCGTAGTGGTCCTTCTTGTCGAGGATTGCGGCGGCTGTCATCGGATCCATGGGACCGGGCAATTCGCCAGGTATGTCGACCCGCATGTCCTGTGCCGCTGCCATCGCGACCTTGTACGGCCAGTTCGTCTCGTTCTCGGTGAATTCGAGATTGGGCAGTCCAAAAGCACGATGTGAAGCGCGTTCCGGGTCCGACGCCGCAAGCAGGTTCGGCATTGGATGGTAGCGGAAATAGAGCCGCGCCCGTTCGATCGGCGTGTTGACCACCGTCAGGCTCTCCACGCCCTTTTCGCGCAGCTCCGGATCGAGACGCGCCTGAGCGGCGATGTGGCGCCGGCAAAACGCACAATGCAGACCTCGAAACAGGCCGACCAGCACCGGTTTTTGCCCGCGAAAGTCGTCAAGCGCAATCTTGCCTTCCTGGGTAATGGCGTCGAGTATCAGGTTCGGCGCCCGGTCGCCCGGTTGAAGCGGTATCAATCCACTAGGCGCGGACATGTCCAACCCCCTATCCCGGCTAGTCGAGAAAAGGCAGCACCACAAGCGCTTCCGGGTCGAGCCCGTGCTGGGCGCATATACCCTGCGCCAGGGAAAAGAAGCGTTCGGCCTCGGCCAGATTGTCGAGGTCGAGATTAAGCGTTGCGAGTCCATCATAGCACGGAAACAGAAGTTGGGGCTCGCCCGTTTCGCGGGCTACCTCCAGTGCTTCGTGGAACAAGCCGATCGCCAGTTCCGGATGGCCGTTGCACTGGTGGATCTGCCCAAGCACGATCAACGGCACTGGCAGGTGCTCGCGCTGGTCGAGCGCCCGGTCAATCTCGATGGCCTTCTCGGCAGCAGGCACGCCCTCCGTTGGACAGCGATCCGTGAAAGTACAACAAGCTACCGCCAGATTGGCGAGGAGGCGCGCCTGGAAACCCAAATCGCCAATACGGCGCGCCACTTCAAGACCGCGCCGACAGACCTCCATCGCCTTCGCCGGATCGATGGTCGTGTAGAGCACCCCGAGATTGG
Source organism: Mesorhizobium sp. M0058 (assembly GCF_040323095.1). Lineage (NCBI taxonomy): Bacteria > Pseudomonadati > Pseudomonadota > Alphaproteobacteria > Hyphomicrobiales > Phyllobacteriaceae > Mesorhizobium > Mesorhizobium sp. M0058. The sequence continues at coordinate 239,059 of NZ_JAMYUQ010000012.1, read as the reverse complement.
TGTAGCCGCGGCAGGCCGCGCCCAGCAGACCGGCGGCTTCGGCCAATTCAATGCTGCGCTCAACCTCACGCACGGCTTCATGGTTTCGCCCAAGGCGAGCCAGCGCAACAGCCTTGGTATTAAGTGCCTCGGCGGTCACGAGGGTGGCATCATCGGAGACATGTTCCGTTGTCAGAGAGCGTACGCAATCCAGCGCCGCGTCTGCCCATTTTGCCGCGAGAGTGTGATCTCCGCTGCGGAACGCCTGTCGGCCACGTTCTTGCCAGAGATGCGCCTGCTCGATCGGGGCATCCGCTCCATCGAGGAGCGCTGCCGCTTCAGCGTAGCGCGATTCCGCGTCGTCCCGCTTGCCCACGTCCCAAAACAGCCGACCGATCTTGCGCAAAACGCGCGCCGCCGCGACACGATCGGCTGACTCGCGATAGGCCTGCAGCACCGCCTCGTAGTGGCGGTGTGCAATCTCGCGGCGGCCTGCCGGGCCGCTCAAATCGGCAATGCGCTCTGCAATTGCCAGTTTGAGCGGTGTTTGCCCGATCGCGCCCAACGCAGTCAGTGCTCGCTCGTAGAAACGAAGGGCGTCGTCATTGGCGTATATCATGCGAGCGCGATCTCCCGCCGCCTGCAGGTAATGCGCGCCCCTCTCCCGCTCGGCGCTCTGAGCGAAATGGTGACCGAGCACGGCCAGATCCTCGAACCGTTCCGGCTTGTCGCCGCACAGTTGCTCCAGGGCGGCACCTACCCGGCCGTGGATGTCGGTCCGGCGTTGCAGGAGCAGATTCTGGTAGATCACGTCCTGCAGCAATGTTTGTGTAAAGCGGTAGCTTTGCGACGAGACCGAGCCTGATCCGGCAACTTCCTCGATGATTTCCGCATCGCAAAGCAGTTCGCAGCCCGCTTCCAGTCGGCCGGGGTCGGCTGCCACGGCTTTCAGAAGCGTGGCATCGAAGCGCGGGCCGATTACCGCGGCTTCCTGGGCCAACCGGCGCACCCCTTGCGGCAGCCGGTCGACGCGAGCAAGCAACATTGCCTGGATCGTGGCGGGGATGCCGGTTGCGACTTCGCCTGCCACGGTCCGCCATTGCTGGCCCTCGCGCACCAATACACCGCGATCGATAAGGCCGCGAACGATCTCCTCCAAGAAAAGCGGGTTGCCGCCCGCGCGCTCGAGGATCTGGTCGAGAAGCCCTCTTGCGGCGTTTACCCAGTTATCGCCGAAAAGCGCCGCCACCAGGCGGCGTCCGTCATCGCTGTCGAGCGGCGAAAGCCTGAGCGCTGTGTGGCTGACCCGACTTGAGTCGAGTTGGTCGTTGTCCGACGCCGGACGATGCGTGACCAGCAACATCAGCCGCGTGCGTTCCAGTCTGTCCATCACGAAACGCAGTGCCTCGAGCGAGACGGAGTCGGCCCAGTGCAGGTCTTCGACGACAATCAACAGCGGCGACAACGCAAGCCGCCATTCCATGATTGTGCGGACCGCGTAGAGAATTTGCCGCCGCAGCTGCTCGGGCTCGACATGCTGCAAGGTGGCATGGGGGTCGCCGAGGCCAAGCACATGGTAGAGCAAAGGCATCAGCCGCTTCGCCTCCTCGCCCTGCAGGCCGAGATCGGCAAGCAAGGCTGCGAGCTTGCCCCGCATTTCGTCCCCATTGTCGTTTTGCATCATCCCGGCAGCGCTGCGCACCACTGCACCCAAGGCGCCAAATGATTGTTCACCCAGCGGTGAGCACGTGGCCTGCCGCACGGCGACGTTGCGAAAACGATCCTCGTCGCCGACGCGGGCGACGAACTCCTTCACCAACCGCGACTTCCCGATACCGGCTTCGCCGACGATGCGGACAAGCTGGGCCGAGCCGCCGCACGCCAAGTCAAGGCTCGCCAGCATTCTGTTGAGCTCCGCATCACGACCTATTATGGGCGCACTGAGGCCGAGCGCCTCGAGCCCGCGCGCTGCACGCGGCGCCGCAAGCGGTGCATCCAGTCGGTGGACGAGCACACTGCCAGCCTTGCCGCGAAACACGACATCGCCCAGCGACTCGTACGAGAAGGCATGCCGGGTCAGCCTGTGCGTGAGTTCGCCCACCAGCACCTCACCCGGTGCAGCCAGCGATTGCAGGCGTTGCGCCGTATTCACCGTGTCGCCGGTCACCGAATAAGATTTGGCGGTGCCGATGCCCAATCCGCCAGTAACGACCGGACCCGTGTTTATGCCTATGTGGAGCAGCAGCGGCGAGCCGGAGTGGCGGGTGCTTTCACCGAGCCGCGCCGTCCGGGCGATCATGTCGAGAGCGGCTCGAAGCGCACGTTCCGGATCGTCCTCATGCGCGACCGGCGCACCGAACAAGGCGAGCAGAGCGTCGCCGATGAATTTGTCGACGAAACCACCAAAGCCTTGCACGGCCGCCGTCAATTCCTTGAACAGTTCGTTCTGCAGCGCCTGCATGACCTCGGGGTCGAGCTGCTCGCTGAGTGTCGTGAAGCCGCAGAGATCGGCGAACAGCACCGTTACCGTTCGTCGATCGGCGTCGGAGACGGAATGCGGCCCCTCTTCGCTTTCGATGTTCGGCGACGGAGCTCGAGAGGGCTGCGCAATGGTGCGGCTTGGTGTCGGAGCAGGCCGTTCGGCAGCTTTTGCGGACGCACCGACGCTTGCCCCACATTTAGGACAGAATTCGAAATCAGGTGCGCAGGCGTAGCCGCAACTGGCGCATGGCACGGGCTGGCGGCGGCCACACTTCGGACAGAAGGCGTAACCGCCCTCGATCTCGAAACCGCAGCCCGAGCAGTTCATGGACACCTCACCAGAGCATGATGCCGAAGAGTGTGAAGCGGTTTTCGGACGACATCATGCTCTATCTCTTTGACCTTGGGCCATGACGCGTGATCTCGCCACGCTCGTCACGGCCGGGGTATTCACAAGGATGAACCGATAGTCGTCAACCGGCAAGCGGCAGCGCAAATGGGCATCGGTCTGGGTTCGGCGGTGGAGCACTGCCGATACGGGCGGCCGCGTGGCCGTGATTTGCGAAAATTCCCTCGTCCCGCCGTCTTCCTGCTATGATGGAGATGAGGAGGCGACCCATGAGCGAGAACCGTAAGCTGGCCGCAATCCTGGCTGCAGATGTGGTCGGATACAGCCGGCTCGCGAGCGCGGACGAAGATCGTACCTTGGCGCGGTTGCGGGCACTGCGCAGCGACCTGATCGATCCGATCATTGCAGTGCACCACGGGCGGGTTATCAAGCGTACCGGAGATGGGGCACTGGTTGAGTTTCGCAGTGTGGTCGATGCCGTGCGCTGCGCCGTTGAGATTCAAAACGGTATGGTTGAGCGCAATGCCGGCGTACCGCAGGAGCGCCGCATCGAGTTCAGGATCGGCATCCATCTGGGCGATGTGGTCGAAGAGAGCGATGGCGATCTGATGGGTGACGGCGTCAACATCGCCTCGCGTCTGGAGGGCGTTGCGGCGCCCGGCGCCATCTGCCTGTCCGAGGATGCCTATCGCCAGGTCAAGGCCAGGCTTGACCTCTCGGTCAGCGATCTCGGCAGCACACAGCTCAAGAACATCGCCGAGCCGATCCGGGTCTATTCGCTGCAAGTCGGCGCCGGGGCCAAGGCGGCCGCGACCTCGCAAACCGCGACGAGCCCTCCGGCTGCGGCAGCGCCGCCGAAACTGTCGATCGCCGTGCTGCCGTTCGCCAATATGAGCGGTGATGCCGAACAGGACTACTTCGCCGACGGCATCTCCGAAGACATCATCACGGCGCTGTCCAAACTGTCACAGCTCTTCGTCATCGCTCGCAATTCGTCCTTCATCTTCAAGGGCCAGAACGTCCATGTGCAGGATGTCGGCACGAAGCTCGGCGTGCGCTATGTCCTTGAAGGCAGCGTACGCAAGTCGGGGAACAAGGTACGCATCACCGCGCAGCTCATCGATGCAATTTCAGGCGGCCATCTTTGGGCGGAGCGGTTCGATCGCGATCTGACCGACATATTCGCCGTGCAGGATGACGTGACGCAGCACATCGTCGGTGCGCTGGCGCTCAATCTGACCGAGGATGACCGTCTGCGGCTGGCACCCGAACACCAGCGCAACCCGGAGGCGTATGACTGTTTCCTGCGGGGCCGAGAGCTGTGGCACCGGCTGACGAAGGACACGAACGTCGCGGCCCGCGAGCTCTTGCAGCGGGCCATCGAACTGGACCCGAAATTTGCCTCTGCCCACGCTTTCCTAGCCCTCACGTACGGGCTCGATTACCTCAACAGGTGGGGTGCGTCGGACTCGATGGCGCAATCGGAAGAGGCAGCAACGCGAGCGGTAACGCTGGATGACAGCGATCCCTGGGCGCACTGGGCGCTGGCATCGGCCAAGCTTTACACACGGCGGCACGATGAAGCCATCGGCGAGGTCGAGCGCGCGATAGCTCTCAATCCGAACTTCGCCGAAGCGCACGTCGCCCGCGGCGAGGCGCTGTATTATTCGGGTAGATCCGCGGAGGCGCTAGAGAGTTTCGCCCGGGGAAAGACCTTGAATCCATACTTCCCGGATGTGCTTCTGCACTTCCAGGCTTTGGCATCGTTTCAACTGGGAAGGTACGAAGAGGCCGTCGACCTCTTGCTGCAACGGCTGGCTCGCAACGCTGTCACCGACGTCTCGCGTGCGCTTCTGGCCGCATGCTACGGCCATCTGGGCCGTTTGGAGGAGGCCCATGCGGCATGGCAGGACCTGCTTCGCGTTAATCCCGCCTATTCGCTGGAACATCGTCGCAAGGTCTTGCCTTACAAGAACCCTGCCGATTTCGAACTGATGGTCGAGGGGCTCCGCAAGGCCGGCTTGGTGCAATGACGGGCTAAAGCCCGGCCGGATCAGAGGCCTGAGGCCCGGCCGATCTTGCACCATCGGGCGTTTTCGCGAACCGGTTTCAGGTCGTCGGTCGTCTCGGCAAATGTCCGCAACCGGTATTGCCGCAGCAGGTCCGGGAAGAGCGCCCCTTCCGGCAGGCCGGCAAGCTGCTCGCGGACCGAGATCTTTTCATCGATGACCCGCATGCCCCAGGCATTTTCCCGAACCTGCAGCTCGGCGGCCAGATCGCGCTCTTCTGGCGCGTTTTCATCCAGCGCAGCCAGCAGGATCGAGTGGAAAAGCGCGACATAGCCAATCTGTCTCAGGCCGCCCACAACCCGCACGCGCGGCAATATGGCAAGGGCAAGGAACATCAGGAACAAGTCCGGCAAAAGCAGGCCGTCCAGCAGTGCCTGCTGGAGATGCGGCCGCTCGAACGGGATGGAAAGACCATGCGGCCTGTCAGGCTCGATCAGCCGCCCCTTCTCGAGGACGAGCTTGCGCACGCGCTGCTCGCGGATGCCCCAGAAATAGTCCGTGGCATTGGGCAGGAACCTGCCAAATGGGCCAGATGCGGCTTCTTGCAAGGCATGGTCGAGACGCCGGCGCCTTGCGGGCTCGAGGAGCAGCCTGGAAAGAAGGCTGCCTTCATCTTCCAGATGCCGCGACACGACAGTCGCGGCCAGCCTATCATCGATGAAAACCGGCCGAGCCATGCCGGAACGATCCCAATCGGCGACCAGATCCTCGTTGAGTTCTGTCAGCGCATCGGCGGCGGTTGCAAACACCTTGTCCTGGCTGGCAAGCAGCGTGCCCAGCCAGCTTCTGGCATCCGTCTCATTGCCCACCGTTTCGAGCGCGCGCCCGTTGAGGGCGACGGGACCGGCCGCGCAGGCGCTTTTGCGGCACAGTTTGTGGCGCCCCATGCCAAACAAATTGACCTTGTCGTCGCCGACATCGAGCCATCCCGGCCCCTCCCGGCCGGTTGTCTCCATGGTCATGGTCGTTCCCATGAAGCCGAAAAAAGCCGACAGCCTGTTTTCGACCGCGCCGAGCCAGGCAAGCAGCAGGGCATCGAAGGTGATGCGATCCATCAGAAGCAGGCAGTGCAGGCCGGACTGGATAACCGGTCTGTGGTCGAATTCGTCGAGGGCCTTGCCGATCGCTTCAGGCTGCATGATCGCACCGAGGCGCTGCTGCAGGACGTCGCGCAGGATCGAGCGGGCAGCAATCGACGGGGCCGATCCAGGCCTTGCCACCGGCCGCCACAGATGGCGGGCATAATCGGAAACCGGTGCATTCCAGTTCTGCTCGATGTCACGCACGACCTCGGGGCAGAGCAGCGACAGCACGGCCAAAATGTCCACCGGAGGGGCAAGGGCAGGGACGGTGGTCATCAGAACCGCAGCCGGGCCATGCTCAGGAGGTCGTGGTACTGCCCGTCGGTAAAACCGGCCTTCACATGCCGGCCTTCGACCTCGAAGCCATGGCTTGTGTAGAGACGGATGGCCGGTTCGTTGTCGGCATAGACAGTCAACTCGACCCGCTTAAGGGCGCGCCAATTGTCGGCCACGTCAAGCAGCGCGCCTAGGATGGCAGAGCCGATGCCTCTGCCGACAAAACCATCGTCAAGGCCGATATTGATCTCGCCGATATGCGAGCGGCGCGGCGAACCCTGCGCGACCAGGCTGCCATGGCCGACAACCTTGCCGTCCGACTCGGCAACGATCCAGGTGGTTTCCGGGCCGGACTTGGCGATGCGCCGCTCCACCTGCTCCACCATCTCGAATGGCATCCTGAGTGTGCCCCAGCGGAAGCCCGGCATATTGAAGATAGCGCAAAGCGCCTCGGCATCGCTTGGCCGGACGGCCCGGAGCTGCGGCTGGATTTTCTCTAGGGGTGGCGTGCTGGTCATGGCTTTTCCGGCTACAGCAATTCCAGGAAAAGTGTGAGCGGTTTTCCGTCCGGAATTGCGTCAGAACAAAGGACAGAGGCAATATGCCCGGCACGATGCACCGGACGTCACCTGAAAATCCAGCCGTCTCTGCGACCTATGCCGATTGCGCGGCAAAATGCCGGTGGGCGGCGCAGAGTTTGAGGATACCGCTGATGCCGATCCAGCCGAAAAGGGCGAGCCAGCACAATGTCCCGGCCGCCGTCCAGTCGATCCGGTGCACGGCGGCGTCGGTGATGAAGAGGCCAAGAACAGCAAGCAGGCCAACCAGAAACTGCGCCAGGCCGAGCACCAGCAGTTCCTCGCGCGGCGCACTTCTCCAGACGAGATAGGTGCCGCCTGCACCCGCCAGGAAGATGGCGCTGTAGACCTGGGCGTGGAAGGCATCGATCGGCCACGGCCAGAAGCCACCGAATGTCAGGGGAAACAGCAACAGGCCGACGCCGTAGAGCCCGAGGATCGCCATCTCCACCGGTAGGTAGGCGCGCCATGCGGGGTTTAAGATCACGCCTTTTGCAGAAGGGCGGGCCCTTGCCCGCCACAGGAACAGCGCGGATACAGCGGCCGACGCAAGATAGACCAGAAACCATAGCCAAAGGGCTTTGCGCTCGAAGTTGAAATAGCCAAGGTTGATGAACGAAGCCGCCGACACGATGACGGTGAAGATGAAGGCCATGACCAGCACAAGCCTGCCGGGCGACCAGCGATTCCAGACCAGCAGCACCGCCATCACTGCCATTTCGGCGGTGTAGAAGCCGCCGAGGAAGCGGGCATTGAACGGCGTGACGGCCCAGGGCCAGCGCGGCTTGACCAGCGCAGGCGCGAAAAACAGGCCGGCCCCAACGATCAGGACGATGATGACCCCCGCCGAGAAAAGGCGAAGGGCCGCCGGAAATGGCGGGTTGTCGCGTGTCGGCATGGAGAAAACCCCAGAGATGAATGCCCCATGGGCTATCATAGTTTGGAATTCAACAAATGGAATTGACCTGTCACCAGGCTTGTCCATTCGAATGGCCGTACGGTCCGTTTCGCAGTATGATGGAGCGTTCGGGTCGAAGATCGGTCCGGCCAACACGCCTAGAGCCGGATGATTTCAGGTCTGTCCGACCTGAAATCTGAATCCGCCTCTAAATCAGGAAATAGAGCATGATGTCGTCCGAAAACCGCTTCACACTTTTCGGCATCATGCTCTAGCGGCGCAATTTCCGGAGCCTGCACGATGACCGAAGCTCAGGATCTGTTCTCGCTTCTGCGGCAATCGACCGATGTCGATCCGCAGGCAATCGACGCAATCCGGCAAACCATCGCCGAGGGCAAGGACCGCGAACTTTGCCGCATCAATGCGCTCGCCTTCGCCAGCAAGCATGGCCTCGACGAGGAACGCACCATAAGCGCCTTTCTCCATGCGGCGCGGGTGGGCATCTTCGACATTTCCTGGAATGTTCTGTGCCCCGGCTGTGGCGGCGTGCTCGACACCAACGCCACGCTGAAAACCATGCAGAAGGACGAATACACCTGCGCGCTGTGCTCCCAGGGCTATTCGCCGACCCTCGACGAGATGGTCGAGGTGACATTCACCGTCAGTCCCCGCGTGCGCAGGATTGCCGCCCACAATCCACACGAACTGCCGTTGGTGGAATATTACCGCCAGATCTACTGGGCGTCCGGGGCCGATCTGCCGGACGAGGATCTGGCGGAAAAGATGGAAGCGTTCTCGCTGGAAGATATCGAGCTTGCGCCCGGTGAAAAGGCGGTTCTGCACATCCAGCTTCCGCCCCAATTCATCATCGTCTTCGAGCCGGTCACGCATTCGGCCCAGTTCATCGACGCGAAGGGCGAACCGGCAAAAGAGCGGCGAAACCTCTCTCTGGCCTTCGACCGCGACCATGTCCAGAGCCAGACGCTGGAGATGCAACCCGGCCCATTGCGCATTTCGCTGGAAAACAGGACCGACACGCGCGTGCTGCCGACGGTCTTCATCGCCTGCCCGGTATTGCATGATTTCCTGGGCAAGCGCCGGCCCTTCGTGACCGCCAAGCGCCTGCTCACCAACCAGACGTTCCGGGATCTCTATCGCACGGATACGCTCGACATCAACCAGCGCCTGAAGATCACCAGCCTGACCTTCCTGTTCACCGATCTGCGCGGATCGACCGAGCTTTACGAGCGGGTGGGCGATCTTTCAGCCTTCGATCTCGTGCGCGAGCATTTCCAGGTTCTGCACGAGATCGTCGCGGCGGAGGCAGGCGCGGTTGTGAAGACGATCGGCGATGCGGTGATGGCGACCTTCGCGACGCCTGACCGTGCGATTGCCGCGGCGCTGCGGATGCGCGACGCCATGCGGGCGCTCAATGACAAAAGCGGGCGCGAGGACCTTCTGCTCAAGATCGGTGTTCATGCCGGCCCCTGCATAGCCGTGTCCATGAACGAGCGGCAGGATTATTTCGGCCAGACGGTCAACATTGCTTCGCGGGTCCAGAACCTCGCCAACGCACAGGCGATCTTCGCCACGCGTGCGGTGGTCGACGATAATCTCACCGCCGATCTGTTGCACAGGAACGCGCTGACGCCCGTGCCGCACGAGGTCTCGCTGCGCGGCATCGAGCGGGAGATTGCGGTTTATACGATCCCCTGAAGAGTTCTCTACCGCTCACACGCGCTTGCAGAGGAAATAACGGTCGGCGGGCTCCGAAGTGGGCGCCGGGAGGTGTTGCAGCAGCGGGTGATCGAGCGGCGTGCCACTGACCGCGAAGCCGCCGACGCGAAGCAGGCTCGCAATCAGATCGGGAAGCCAGGTAGCGGTCACTGCATCGCGATCGTCATAGCCGGTGCCAATGTCGGCATGAACAAGGGCGGCTTCGATGCCAATGAACTTGCGGCCCGTCTCGCGTATTTCGCCGAGCACGAGGTTTTCAGCTTCGGGAATTGAGCTAGTGTGCGCGCCAACTTCGCGGTCGAACACCACGATCCGGCGCCCGGGCAGAAGCTCGCGCAGATGGTGGAATGTCCGGCCATTGCCGAGGCCGAGCTCAAGCACAAGCCCCTCCATCTTCGCCACCTCGGGGCAGATTCGATTGAGAATGTCGCGCTGCGCGGTCATCCTGCTGATGAAATTATCGAGGCGACTCATATGCGATTGTGTGTCCTGAACCAGCAGCCCCGATCGAGGCTTGCTGCATATAAAGGCGAACGACGAACCCTGCAATAACGCAACCGGCCGCCGACAAGCGTCATACCGGGTGGAGTGTTCGGCAGGCCGGGCGGTGGAACAGCGATATCACTTGTAGGGGTCTGCGGCGTCCCGCAAGCCGTCGCCGAGGAAGTTGAACGCCATGATGACGAGGATGACGGGCAGCATCGGCAAAAGCAGCCATGGATAGAACGCGATCACGCTGACGCTGCGCGCCTCGGTGAGCAGGATGCCCCAGCTGGTTATCGGCGCCCTCAAGCCGAGCCCGAGGAAGCTCAGCGCCGTTTCGCCCAGGATCATGCCAGGGATGGAGAGCGTCGCCGTCGCGATCAGATGCGACATGAAGCCGGGAATGAGATGCCGCCTGATGATGCGGCTGCTCCCCGCGCCCATCAACTGCGCGGCCAGAACGTAATCCTCCTCGCGCAAGGCCAGAAGCTTTGAACGCACGGCTCGCGCCAGTCCGGTCCAGTCGAGCAGCCCGAGGATGACGGTGATGCCGAAATAGATCAGGATCGGACTCCACGTTATCGGCATGATCGCCGCCAGGGCCAGCCATAGCGGAATGCTGGGAATCGATTGCAGGACTTCGATTATCCGTTGGACGATCAAGTCGAAGATACCGCCGTGATAGCCGGCCAGTCCGCCGATGACGATGCCGAGCAGGAAGCTGAAACTGATGCCGACGAGGCCGATAGTCAGTGAAATGCGTGCGCCATAGATCATGCGCGAGAGCACGTCGCGCCCCAGCCTGTCGGTGCCGGCCAGAAACAGCTGCCCGTTTTCGGCAGGACAGACAAAATGCCTGTCACCTTCGATCAGGCCCCAGAACCGATAAGTGTCGCCCTTGCAGAAGAAACGGAGCCGTTGAACGTCGTCGTGGTTCTCGATGTAGTTCCGCTTGAGCGTGTCCATATCCAGCGTCATCTGGCGGCCATAGACGAACGGCCCGACGAACTCGCCATTGTGGAACAGGTGCACGTGCTGCGGCGGCGCATAGATGTAGTCCATGTTGCGCGAGTGCAGATTGTAGGGCGCCAGGAACTCGCAGATCAGTATCCCTAAATACAGCACTGCCAGGAATATGCCGGATATAAGCGCAAGCCGGTGTTTGCGGAATTTCCACCACATCAGCCGCAACTGCGATGCCTGAAAGACCTTCGATTGCTCCGGCGTCATCGCCTCGACCGACTGCAGGTCGAAAGGCGCGCCGGAAATGTAGTGTTGCAGTGGAGCACCCGGAGCGGGCAGCGGCGAGTCCTGCTTCATTTGGTGCTGCCACCCTGCAAACGAATTCGTGGATCAAGCAGCGCCAGCGCCAGGTCGGAAATCAGCACGCCGATAACCGTCAGGAAGGCAAGGAACATCAGGAATGACCCTGCCAGATACATATCCTGGCTTTGCAGCGCCTTGATCAGCATCGGCCCGGTCGTTTCCAAAGACAGAACGATAGCCGTGATCTCAGCGCCGGAGATGATGGCCGGCAGGATCGAGCCGATGTCGGAAATGAAGAAGTTGAGCGCCATGCGCAGCGGATATTTGACCAGCGCCTTGAACGGATGCAGGCCCTTGGCGCGCGCCGTAACGACATATTGCTTGTGCAGTTCGTCGAGCAGATTGGCGCGCAGCCGCCGGATCATGCTCGCCGTGCCGCCGGTGCCGATGATCAGGACCGGGATCCAGAGATGGGCGAGGATCGACTTCGCCTTGGCCCAGCTCATCGGCTCGCCGAGATATTGCTGGTCCATGAGGTGGCCGATGGACGTGCCGAACCAGATGTTGGCGAAATACATCAGGATCAGCGCCAGCATGAAATTCGGAATGGCAAGGCCGAGAAGGCCGAAGAAAGTCAGGCCGTAGTCGCCCCAGCTGTATTGATGCGTGGCGGAGTACATGCCGATCGGAAAGGCGATGAGCCAGGTGAAGATGATCGTGACGAAGGAAACCAGCACGGTCAGCCACATTCGGTCGCCGACGACGTCGCGAACCGGCAGCTCATATTCGAAGGAATAGCCGAAATCGCCGTGCAGCATCCCGCCCACCCAGTAGAAGTAGCGAATGACCGGCGGCTGGTCGAAACCATATTCCTTGCGCATCATCTGGATGCGGTCGGAATCCACCGCTTCGCCCTGGGCCCGAAGCTCAGCGACATAGCTGTCGAAATAATCGCCCGGTGGAAGTTCGATGATGGTGAACACCAGCGCCGATATGACCAGCAGCGTTGGAACCATCACGGCGATGCGCCAGACAAGATATCGAAGCACGCTCAGGAGCCTCCAAGCCAGAATGTGTCCGGCATGTAGACACCGAAATAGGAGGTCGGGTCATAGCCGAAAAGTGCCTTGTCAGGCAGGTTGCGCAGCCGCGAGGATACCAGAATCGGCTGATGCGTTGCGTTCACCGTGCCTATTGAAAACACCTGATCGGTGTAGATCGACAGCATGGAGTTCCAGATTTCGGCGCGCTCGCTGGCTTCGGTCGATCCGTTCCATCGCTTGAGCAAAGCCATCAACTCGACCACTTCAGGAAGATCGGGCGCCTCACCCATCTTGCCATGGGACAGATAGTGAGCACCCCAGAGCGGCCACTGCAATTGGTCGTCGATGGTGGGGGCCAGTTGGTACGGATTCATGTCGGCGGTCGGCACGCCATTGTCGATGCCCGACCACATCGACATCATGATCTGGCCGCCAAGCGCGCGGCTGCGGAAGATGTCGCGCTGCGAAGTCCGGATGAACAAAGCGATGCCGATCTTGCGCCAGTGATCGGTGATAAGTTCGAGCGCGTCGGTTTCCAGCGTGCTTTCGCCGGCCGTTTCCACGATGATCTGCGCAGAGCGTCCATCCGGAAGCATCCGCACGCCGTCATCGTCACGGGCCTGAAGCCCGACCTCGTCTAGCAGGGCATTGGCCTTGTCGGGATCATGGGCGATCCAGGCTTTCGCGTATTCCGGCCGGTAGAGCGGGCTCTCCGGCAACACCGTATCGGCACTTTCCTGCGCCAATCCATAGAACACGGCCATGTTGATCTCACGCCTGTCTACAGCAAGCGAAAGTGCGCGGCGCACGCGCACGTCTCTCAAAAGGGCACGCCACACCGGGTCGGCACAATTCAGATTGGGCAGCAGCGCCAGCCGCGAGCCCTGAGTGCGTTTCCATAGATGCATCTTCACCGGGTAGCGCTTCTCCGCATCCTTCAGGAAGGAGTAATCGCTGAAGTCAATTCCCATGCATTGCAGGTCGCTCTCCCCCGCACCGGTCTTGGCCGAGATGATCGCCGACGAGCTGACATTCATGATGATCTGGTCGACATAGGGCAGTTGCCGGCCATTCTCGTCTATTCGATGAAAGAACGGGTTGCGCTCGAAGATAAACTGCTCGGCTGGCGGCTTGGTCCGGTTCCGCCAGGGATCGAGCGTCGGCAATTCCGGGTTCTCTGGGCGATACTGCCGCGACATGCGGATATGCAGGAGCGTCCATTTCTTGGCCCGGTTCTCCTTCATCAGGCCGGCGAGCCGGAATGGATCCTGGTATTTCTTGTGGAACTGCTTGAGATAGGCGGCCGGCAGAACGAGCGATATCGGCGCGGCAGCAGCGAGCTTGGGCAGGAAGTCGGGATTGGGCGCGTCCCAACTGTAGCGCACCGTCAGCGGATCGACGATCTCGAAGCGCGGCGGCTGGCCGTCCGCCAGCAGGGTCGGGGCGAGCCCCCCTTGCGAAAGCTCATCGTTCAGCCAGACATCTTCCCAGCAATAGCGAAAATCCTCCGGCGTCAGCAGGCTGCCGTCGGACCATTTATGGCCTTCCCGTATCTTGAAAGTGAAGATGCGATCATCCGCTACGTCGAAACTTTCGAGAATGTCGGCATGCAAGTTAAGTTTTTCGTCATAACCGACCAGCCGGGAATACCCGTAGATCGTCATCATCCGGATATCTTTCTGGCTGCCGATGATCGTACGCAGCGTGCCGCCATACTGGCCGGGCTGCCGGCCCATCGCAGCGAGGTTCAACGCGCGCGGGCTCTTGGGCAAGCGCTCAGCGAGTGCCGGCAACGCCTTGGCCGTCAGCTGCGGCTGAAGAAAATCCGGCTCCAGATCTCCGGCACGCGCCGTGCCCGGAAGAAGTGCCGAAGCCATCAGTCCAAGGACGGTGCGACGACTGATCAATGGCGTAGCTCGCTGATATCGGCCGAACGTCGGGCCAGCACGAGGTGGCCGCCGCCAAGATCGATCGGCGACAGCGTATCCTCCTCACCCTCGTCGTGGAATTGCGGTCCCCATGCGCTGGTGTCGGAAGCGCCGCCGAGGTTCAGCATCTTGAAATCCATCGGCCGGTCGAGATCAGGGAAGGGGACTGCGGCGAGCAGTGAGCGCGTGTAGGGGTGGATCGGTTTCCTGAGCAGAATTTCGCGCGGTGCAAGCTCGACGATACGCCCGCCGCACATCACAGCGATGCGGTCCGCCATGTAGTCCACCACCGCAAGATTGTGGGATATGAACAGGTAGGTCAGGCCCAGTTCCTTCTGCAGGTCCTTCAGAAGGTTCAGGATCTGCGCCTGCACGGAGACATCGAGCGCCGAAACCGGCTCGTCGCAGATCAGCAGCTCAGGCCCCAGCGCCAACGCGCGCGCAATGCCGATACGCTGACGCTGCCCGCCGGAGAAGCTGTGGGGATAACGCTGGATGAAGCGCGGATCGAGCCCGATTGCCTGCATCAGGCTCTTGACTGTGGCTAGCCGGGACGCGGCATTGCCACGTTGATGGATTTCCAGCGGCTCGCTCAAGATGTTTTCCACTGTCATGCGAGGCGAAAGCGACGAAACCGGATCCTGGAAGACCATCTGGAGTTTCGCCCGCAGCAAGCGCAGGGCGTCTCCCTCTGCTTCCAGGACGTCGATCGGTCCGTCGCGGCCGTTGAAGATCACGGAGCCGCCGGTAGGGGTGACGGCCCGCATCAGGATCTTGCTGACGGTGGTTTTGCCGCAGCCGCTTTCGCCAACCAGGCCCAGGCACTCACCCCGCCTAATGTCGAAGCTCACGCCGTCCACGGCGCGAACAGAGGTTTGATTGCTCCCGCTGAACCATCCGGAGTTGCGGATGGTGTAGACCTTTTTCAGATCCCTGACCGACAGCAGAATGTCGTCCGGCCCTTTCGCTTCCGGCGCCGTCTGCTTGCCCAGCAGGGTCCCGACATTCACCGGCACCTCGCGGAGCGCCTTCAGCCTTTCGCCAGGCTTCAGGTCGAAATGCGGAACGGCTGCCATGAGGCCCTTCAGGTAAGGGTGGCCTGGCCGGCGGAATATTGCCTCCACAGGGCCTGCTTCCATGATCTCGCCATGGTACATGACGACCACCTCGTCGGCGACATTGGCGACCACGCCGAGGTCGTGCGTGATCAGCAGCATTGCCATGTTGAGCTTGGTCTGGAGCCCACGCAGCAATTGCAGGATTTGCGCCTGGATGGTGACGTCCAACGCCGTCGTCGGCTCATCGGCGATCAACAGAGCGGGCCGGCAGATAAGCGCCATGGCGATCATAGCGCGTTGCCGCAATCCTCCCGAAAGTTCAAATGGATACATGTCGTAGGCGCGCTTGGGATTGGGAAACCCGACGAGGCCGAGCATTTCCTCGGTCCGTGCCTTGCGCTCCGTCCGATCCATGTGCGTATGAATCTGCAGGGATTCGCTGACCTGGTTGCCGATCGTGTGCAGCGGCGACAGCGATGTCATCGGCTCCTGAAAGATCTTGCCGATGCGGCTGCCTCTCAACGCCCGGATTTCGGGTCCGTCTCGCGGCATCTGCAGGATATCCTGCGTCGTGCCGGGCTTTTTGGGATCGGAAAACAGGATACGGCCGCGAACATGGGCCGTGTTCGGCAAGATGCCCATCACGGCCTGGCTGAGAACCGATTTTCCGGAACCGGACTCACCGACAAGTGCGGTGACCTTGCCGGGCAGGACGCGAAGATTTGCCCGCCTGACGGCATGCAACGGTCCCCCGACAATGGCAAAAGAGATGCCAACATCCTCGATCCGCAGCAGATCAACGCCTGCATCCATTCCCACACCAGCCCCAATCTGGCGCCTCCCGACCGGCCCCAAAAAGCAAGACTAGCGCATTGTCAGCGCAGAGCAACTTGGATTCGAAACGAATTCCCCGGCGACCGGCGGCCGGACAGCATACCAGGGCGTCCAGATCGGATGGTGGTGACTACTGGAGCTTCCTCCGGTCGCCCGCCGACAGCCGCGCGGCATCGCGATGAAGCAGCATGACCTGCTCGGCGTCCGATATCCGATCGTGAAACGGCTGCAGCGCAGCGTCTTCATCGAGTGCGAGAGCACCCGACAGATCGGGTGAAAGCACCGTCAGCTTCTGCTTGCTGCCCGCCAGTTCCTCCTCGCCGAGCGTCAGCCAGCTGTTGGCCCCGCAATAGCCGGCGAAGTCCTTGCTGGCGAGAACGCTGTGCGGATATTTCTTAGTCAGGGTCTGGAGACGCTGGACCTCGTTTACAGCCGAGCCGAAGACGGAGAATGTGAGTCGGTCGGTAAGCCCGACATTGCCGAACATCACATTGCCGACATGCAGGCCGATACCAAATTTTATGTCGCCCAGTCCTTGCTCTTTTCTGCGCAGATTGAGCTCCATCATGCGCATGCTGGCCTTGTGCGCAGCCGCAAGAGCAGCCTGGCAGGCGATCTCTGACTGCGCCCGGTGCCTTTCGCAGGGGTAGACGGCAATGAATCCATCCCCCAGGAAACTCATGATCTGCCCGCCTTTGCGATTGAAAGGTGCTGCGATGGCATCGAAAAACTGGTTCAGCGTATCGATATAGACTTCGCGGCCGGAGGTTTCGGCGAGCCTTGTCGACCCGCGCATATCGCCCATCACCAGCGCGGCCCGGATTGTGTCGCCCTCGCCGCGCTTGATCTGGCCGTCCAGCACGCGCCTGCCGGCGTCACCGCCGAGATACGTGGTCATCATGTTGTCGGCGAGCTTGGTGAGCACCGCCATCTTGCTTGCTATAGCGAGATGGTTCTGGATCCGCAGCAGCGCCGAAATCATGCTGTCGCTGAAGCCTGAAGCACTGTCGGTGGACCAGGACCCCAACATGCCCTGACTTGTATCGCCATTGAAGGGATGGACGAAAGCCATGTAATCGGTGACGCCCATAAGCCTGAGCTCATCGAAAACAGGAAACTCCGACCGCACCGACGGGTCGAGCCGGCGCCGCAGATGGTCGAGCTTGTTGCTGAGCAGATGGTAGTATGGGCTGGTCAGGAATCTGTCGGAATGGACGCCGTTCTCACTCCGGAAGCCTTCCACTTCCAGGCCTTGGCCGCGAATCCAGGTGAAACCGAGCGCGTCATAAAGCGGATGCAGCATCGAAAAGCTCAAATGCACCCGCTTCAGCGGCAGGCCGGCAGCAGCCAGCCGTTCACAAAAACCCTTGACCAATGTTTCCAGGTCGTCGCCCGCCAGCGCCGATTGGGTCAGCCAATCGGCAACCTTATCCATGAGAATGTTGGAAATTTCTGCTTGCGCTGTGCTCATGCTATCTCGAAACCCGTCGAAGACGAGCCATCTCCTTTGATCCGCAAAATTCTCGAAGTCAATGAAGCCGGCTTCGGGGGCAGAAGCCGGCGAAGAATATCCCGAATGACTGTCCTTGCAGGAAGCAAGCAGACGTCGACCGCACAAATCACCTGCAACACTATGTGGCGAGGCTGCCGGCGAAGTGCAATCCCGATCCTGACATCGCGCAAATAATTGGTCGGCTCAGGCACCGTTGGGCTCGCCGGGTCCCAAGAACCATGGCCGCGGCGCATTGCGGAAAATCGATTCCCCAAGCCGTCATCAGACCGGCGCCTTCGCCTTCAGGCTTGCGGCAGCCATTGCATAGCCGCCGGCGGCGCCATCGATGAAGTGAACATGATCGCGCTGCAGCGGCGAGATGACGAGGCATGTCATCAAGGCCGACTTCTGGCGGTGCAGGCCATAGTTGCAGATGCCGGCCTCTTCCGCTTGTTTCAGCCGGTTCTCGATCCGCTGCAACACATCCGCGTCGACGTCGATGGTCATCTTCAAGCCGTCGTCGAACTTGCGGAAATCCGAATTGCTGGCCACCTCGCGTTTGTAGACCTTCGGGTCGAAACCGCCGATCGTCCAGCCCAATTTGTCGGTGACGGCCGTAAGCGTCATCAGGAAGATCACCCACAGCTTGGCCAGCCACCGCCGCCCCGGCGGCGCCGTGGCCCGTGCCTCGACATCGAGACCGGCGGGCAAGAGACTATAGGCCGGACCGTCCACCGGCACCGGGTGGCCATCGCGCTCCTGCCTGCCGGCAAGGGCGATGATGTCGGAAGCCAGAAACTGGAAACCACGCAAGTCGCGCGATGCCCCGGGCACGGCTATGATCGAGACAATTTCGCCATGCCGGGCTTCGATCGGGTTCCAGCGGCAGGAGAGGCCGGTCAGATCCGGCCGCGCGCCGGCCGGGGCGGGGTCGACGCGGTAGCGCCCGGCTTTCATTTCGGCTTCCGCCCAACTGCCGCCGCCGCCGGCGAACATGGCATAGAAGGCTGCTTCGGAGGCCTGGAACCTCGCCACGCGAACGTCGAGGCCTTGCGCTCTTATGTCCTTTATCGGCACGATTGCGGCACGCAAGGTCAGGTCCAGTTCGTCCGCCACCCATCTCTGGACAGAAGCCAGCGCGATACGGGCGATCTCCAGCGCCGAGCCGGGAAACGCCACGAGCGCGCCGTCGCCGCCGAAGACGAAGGGAAGATCTTGCCGGCCCAGCGCGTTGAGAAGCGCCGAAATGACGCTGGCGCCGGCCATATTGACGGTTTTGTAGCGCCCGGCCTCGATCGCCTTGGTCGAGCCGACGATGTCGGCGGTGGCCAGCGCCCAGCCATCGGGGAGAGGCCGATAGTTGTCGATATCGGCAACGCTTTCGAACTTTGCGAAGACCGGCAAAGAAGCGACGAACGGGTCGGACGCGACAGCTGTTTCCATAAGCATCAGATAGCACATTCCAGCGCTTGAAGGTGAAGTCGATCATGCCTCGAAATTGACTTGGGCAGGCTTTG
The DNA here is from genome assembly GCF_040323095.1 of Mesorhizobium sp. M0058. Taxonomy (NCBI): domain Bacteria; kingdom Pseudomonadati; phylum Pseudomonadota; class Alphaproteobacteria; order Hyphomicrobiales; family Phyllobacteriaceae; genus Mesorhizobium; species Mesorhizobium sp. M0058. The sequence continues at coordinate 219,989 of NZ_JAMYUQ010000012.1, read as the reverse complement.
CGATGATAGGATCGCGCGATGCGAATTGCCTTCTACGCCCCGCTGAAGTCGCCCAATCATCCCGTTGTCTCCGGCGACCGCCAGATGGCACGGATGCTGGTCCAGGCGCTGCGGCATGGCGGGCATAGCGTCGAACTGGCATCGGAGTTGCGCTTCTATCTACGCCAGCCGGAACCGAAAAGTTTCGATGCGCTCATGATCGAGGCCCGGGACGAAGCCGCGCGACTGACAAGGCTTTGGGACCGTGACGGCAAGCCCGATCTCTGGTTCTCCTATCATCCCTACTACAAGGCGCCCGACCTGATCGGGCCCGAGCTGGCGTTGGCCTTTGCCGTCCCCTATGTGACGGCTGAAGCCTCCTATTCCGAACGGCGCAACGCCGGTTCGTGGGCCGATAGCCAGGCATTGGTGGCGCGAGCCATCGAACAGGCGGCGCTGAACATCTGCTTCACGCAAAGGGATCGCCAGGGGCTGGCGGATGCTGTTCCCCACGCCGCTCTCGGTATGCTTTCACCCTTCATCGACACATCGGCATTCCACGAAATGCCGCTACTGGATTATCCCACGCGCCTCGTGACCGTCGCCATGATGCGCCCGGGCGACAAGGTCTTGAGCTATCGCATGCTGGCGCAGGCGCTCGGTTTGATCGGCCATCTCCCCTGGACGCTATCGGTCGTCGGGGACGGACCTGCCCGTGACGAGGTAAAGGCGCAATTCGCCGGCTTGCCCGCCGACCGTATCGAATGGCTTGGCGCGATTGAGCCGGTCGCCGTGCCGGCTGTCCTCTATAGCGGGGGAATCTACGTCTGGCCGGGTTACGGCGAGGCCTATGGCATTGCCTATCTTGAAGCACAGGCCGCCGGCCTTCCGGTGGTGGCTCAGGACATTGCCGGCGTGCCGGAGGTCGTGCGGCATGGCCAGACCGGGCTTCTCACCCCGCCAGGCGATGTGGCGGCGTTCGCTTCCGCAATTGCAAGGCTTCTGGCCAACAATGATGAAAGAACCATCATGGCTGCAGAGGCCAGACGTTTCGTTCTCGAAGAACGCTCTCTCGGTGCTGCAAAGGCCCGTCTGGCGGAACTTCTCAAGATGATCCCGTTGTCATGACATCCGACCCGACTTGGCAGCCCCTGGTGGACGAGCTGGCGCACCGGCAACGGGCGGGCCGCAAGGCAGAGTTCTGGCTGCGCGACGATGACGCCGTGGATCCGACGCCGGCGCTCGATCGGTTGCTCGACCTCACCGGTGACTTCGCGGTGCCGGTCACTCTGGCCGTCATTCCGGCCCGGACCGACGGGACGCTTGTCCTCCGGCTTGACGCGGCGCCGCATGCCACGGTCGCCATTCATGGCTGGGCGCACCGAAATCATGCGCCCGAGGGTCAAAAAAAGCAGGAGCTTGGCGCGCATCGGCCACGCGAGGTGGTGCTGGATGAGCTGGCCGGCGGGCTGTCGCGTGTAAGCGGCCTGCACGGCGCACGTGCGGTTCCGATGCTGGTGCCGCCCTGGAACCGGATCGACGCCGGCCTGGTACCCGACCTCCGATCGATAGGATTTGCGGCATTGTCGGTGTTCGGGCCGCCAAGGCCGGCTTCCCTGGCGGTCATCAACAGCAATGTCGACATCATGGATTGGCATGGCACGCGCGGCTGCCGCGATCATGGTCTGTTGGTTCAGGCCATCGTCGCGCAATTGCAGCGTGCATTCGGCGGCGGCGAACCGGTCGGCCTGCTCACCCACCATCTCGTCCATGATGAATCGGCCTGGCTTTTCCTCGAACGGCTGTTCACGATCACCGCGCGGGCAGAAGGCTGCGCATGGCTTCCGATCAGCACACTGACAGAACGCAGCGCCGGAAAATAGCTCAGCGCTTTTTGTGCAAGACTGGAAATGTGAGCGTCTGGCCATCCCGCGCCGCAAAAGCGCCGGCAAATCTGTCTTTGGCCAGTTTCTCCATCTCGTCCAGCTCATCGTCGGTGCGTGCCGGATCGTGGTGAAACAGCGCAAGCCCGCGCGCGCCGGCCGCCTCGCAGAGCTTGACGCCCTGTTGCCATGTCGAGTGCCCGTTGCCGCGGTAGCGCTCCATTTCCTCCTCGGTGTAGGTGCAATCGTAAATGACGAGGTCGGCATCTCTGATCAGGCCGAGCACCGCCGGATCGAGTTTGCCCGGCTCGTGCTCGGTGTCTGTGATGACCGCCACGACGCGGCCCCCCCATTCGACCCGGTAGCCGATGCAGCCGCCCGGATGGGTAAGACTACCGGTCCGCACAACAACTCCTTCGCGCGGCCGAAGCACGTCTCCGGATGCGAAATCGCGGCAGTCGAGGCTCGCCTTGCAGACACCGAGTGTCACCGGAAACCATGGCGGCCGAATGAATTCATCGACCATCTGCCGCGTCGTCATGCGTCCAGCCAGATGCCCGGACCAAAGCGTAACTTTGATGCCTCGTTCATAAATAGGCTTGAAAGCCGGCAGCCCGATGACGTGGTCGTAGTGGCAATGGGTGAAAAACAGGTCGAAATCGGTGACGCCCGCCGCCCGAAGCGTCCTGCCGGCAGGCCGCAAGCCGGAGCCCGCGTCGAACAGAAGCGTATGCTTGCCGCATTGCATCTCGATGCAGATCGTGTTGCCGCCATAGCGAGCAAATTCTGGCCCCGACACCGCAATGCTGCCGCGCACGCCCCAAAACCTGACAAGGAAGAAATCGTCGTCCATGCACCCTTTCGCCCATCGTAGCCACCCAACTGCTGCCAGAGTCGTTCCAGGAAAGGTGTGACACGGTTCCGGAAACTGCATCAAAACAAAGAAACAGAGCGGCTCGCCGTTTCAGTGCAACTGTGAATCGCTCTCGGCCGTTCGTGCGTCGATCAGGTCCGCGGTCGTACTGCTTAGCCGATCGGCAAGAACCCGCAATATCTCGATGGTCATTTCGGGAAACTCCTTCATAAGCCTCAGGAAATGGTCCTTGCGGATTCTCAAGGCCTCCAGCTCACTTGCCGCTTTGACGGTGGCAGTACGGGAGCTGTTGCACAATATGGCAATCTCGCCAACGATCGAATTTGGCAGCAATTCGGCAACTTTGATCGGCCCATTGTCGGAATCGACCAGAATATCCGCGCTGCCCGAAAGGATGACATAGGCGGCGTCTGCCTCGTCGCCCTGCCGGAAAAGAATCTGGCCGGCACTGTAGTTCACGCGATCGGACGTGAACGCGAGCAGCTTGAGCTTTGTCGGCTCGATGCCAGAGAACAAGGGAACGCGTTGCAGCATTCCAACTTCATCCTTGAGCAGCATTGTCGCAAACCTTCCTGAATTCGCGTTTGCCAGACTATGACACAAGTTCCTTGAAGATACCGTTTCCCGCCAAGAGTGTCTCGTGTGTTCCGTCTTCCACCAATTGGCCTGAGTCAAAGACCACAACCCGATCGAACATCGCCGCCATTGCCGGATTCGTCACCACCCACACAATTGCCGGCGAATGGCCGTCGCGTCTGGCTTCGTCGAGCACATTCCGCAACACCTTGTCCTGCACGCGCTGGTCGAGCGCCGACAGCGGCCGATTGAGAATGAGGAAATCGGGACGCTTGAGCAAGGCGCGGGCAACATCGAGCTTCTGTCGCTGTCCGCCGGTCAGCCGCCTGCCGGCGGCGCCGACGTTGAAGTCCAGGCCGACATCCAGAAGCTCGGCATAAAGCCCCAGTTCGTCAAGAATATCATAGACGATGGAGCGAATGCGGTCCGGCGCGTCGGGATGGTTGTTGCCGACACGCCCGAACAGGACGTTGTCCATGACGGTGGCCGCGGCGATGTATTTGGCAGGGTCAAACCGTTCGACAGCTTTCTCCAGCTCGGCCGGCAGGTTTTCATAGAACTGGTTGCGTGCAGCGATGATCTTGCTCATCAGCTCGTCGGTCAACAGGCCGAAGCGATGCCGGGGCTCGATATAGGCAAAGCTTAAGGTGACCATCATGGCGCGGTCGTTCTCCGAAACCGCATCGTAGGGGCGATTCTTGAGCCGTTGCAGCAAGGTTTCGTAGGCGGGTATCTCCTCGGCGCTCATGAAGGCGAGCTGCTGGAAGAACTGGTGTTCGGGCGGCAGGTCGGCAAACAGCTCGATCGCCTGTTCGGCGATCTCCATGCCCATTTCGTAGAGCGTGCGGTCGAGGCCGGCTTGCTTCAGCACGGAAGCAAAATAGGGATTGGACGCCAGTGCCTTGTGAGCCAGTTCGGGGCCGGCCGCGGCGCCGAAGAGCAGGTTCTGGCCGATCGTCGCTTCCTTGTTGTAGGCGCCCGGTTCAAAAGGAACCACCAGCGCGCTCAGGCCTTCTTCCTCCAACCGGGTTCGCAGCGCCGCACGCAATTCGACGATCCGCTCGGCAAGCTTCGTGTGGCGCTTGAGGTCGGCCGAAGAGCGCAAGCCAAGATCCAGAATGTCGCGCGACAGAAGAACCGCGTCGAGCACCCGGCGCACGGCTTCGAAGAGGTCGTGCGGGCCGGTGGCGCCGGCGGAGGCATAGTTGATCCAGTCGCTGCGGATATCGAGATCCGGATTGCCCGACCGGCGCGCCTCGTCGATATTCCAACGGTGCTGGTCCGCCGCTGCGCCGTCATATGTCACCGATGTCAGCGGCGCATGCTTCAACCCGTAGAGCAAATTGTCGCGCAGGCTTGCCTGGAACAGGAAAACATCCGACGAAGCGTAGGACATGCGCCGGCCGGTCACGGCTTCGGGGAGATCAAGCAAGTCATCGGAGCCCGAAACGATCCTTCCGCTGTCCGGCCAGGTCAGCCGCGCAAAGGCTTCCGCAAGCGCCTCCGCTCCCCCTGTTGCGGTGCTGACCAGAGCCACCGTCTCACCCGGCTTGACCTCGAGCGAGATGCGATTGAGGAGCATTGCGCCGCCATCGTCTGCTATCGACAGGCTGACCGCCGACAGCGGCTTGGTCATCGGATCGGGATCGTCGACCGTCAGTGCTCCGATTTCCGGCGCGATGATATTCTCGACGGTGAACTGTTCGACGACCTGCTGATATTTGACCTGGACATCCTGCCGGTCCTGATCCCAGTCGATCAGTTCCTTCATCGGTCCGGGCAAGTCCTTGTAAGCGCCGATCACGGCCACGAGCTGGCCGACATCCAACCTCCCCTGGATGACCAGATAGCCACCGATCATGTAAAACAGAAAGGGCGTGAGCTGCGCGAGAAAATTGTTGAGGAACTTTACCATGAATTTCCATTGGTAAAGATCGAAGCGGATTTTGAAGATGAGCCCGAGCCGGGCTGCTATGTCGGCGCGCTCGTAGTTCGACGTATCGTGGACGTGAACCGCGCCGATGCCGTCGACGATTTCGCCAACCCGGCCTGAAAGCGCGCGCGCCGTCAACTGCCGCTGGCGCCCGAGCACGAGCAGCCGCCGCCGCATTCGCGGGATAAGCACGATCTGGATCGCCACGATCACGACCGCTATCATTCCGAGCCAGACGTTCTGGACCATGATGAACAGCATGGCCGTCAGCGCCTGGCCGCCGAGCAGCACCGGCTGCAGGAAGGCATCGCCAATGAAGCCGCCCAGCGGCTCCACCTCGTCCTTCACCATGGTCGCCACTTCGGCGGATTTCACCCGCTTGAAGTAAACCGGCGGAAACCGCAGCACACGATCGACCAGATCGAAACGAATACGCCGCAGCATGCGTTCGCCGAGCCGGCCCTTGTAAGTGTTGATGTAGAGCTTGAACAAGCCGTTGATGACGACCAGCAAGAGGAACACAAGGCTGAGCGCAAGCAGGGTCGAGGTGCGGTCCAGTTGAAAACCGGAGAAGAACTGGACCTCGCCGATGAACGGCAGGTTATAGTGCAACCGCATGAATGGCAGGGTCGCGCCCGGTTGCTCGAACCCCTTGCCCTGGATCGGGCCGTTGACGATCAGCTTCGGCAGGTCGAACGACATGAAATACGGGACCATCGAAAGCACGACGATCATCAATATCCAGAGCTGCTGCTTCCTGGTGTGCGTCCAGATATAGCGGGCTAGGCTGGTTTCCATATGCGATTGTCAGTTTGAAGGATGCGGAATGTAAAGGCACCTGCTGGCAAATGGTGTATCGGCCATGTCTTCGCCGCCAACGACGAGCTCAAAGCGGCAGCTGCGCGCCAAGCGGATGGGCGCCGATGGTCCGGACAAATTCAATCGGCCTCCTCCGGGCAATGGCGAAACGGCTTGCGGCACAGTCGCGTCCGCAAGTCGAACAGGCAAGAGGCAAGATTGCGTTGTGTCGCCCGAAATCCCAACATAGAAGACGAATATGATGGATGTCACGCAACCACGCAATGCCGGCATGGGTGGGCATGAGCAAGCCCTGGACCTCACGCGGGGAATTGCCGCCTACGTCGACCACCCTCTCGTGGCCGGGCTGGCGCGCGTCATCGCCAAGCATCCGCAGGCCGATATCGCCAATGCCTTCAACCACAAGCAGGTCGCCTGCAAGATGTGGGCGCTCGACAGGCTGTTCGAAAGCGACGGCGGCCGGTTCGAACGCATATGGGTTCTGGGTGGATGGTACGGCGTATTGCCGGCGATGCTTTTCAACGACGCCCGCTTCGACATCGGGGCGATCGACAGCATCGACATCGATCCCGAAGTCGGCGCGGTCGCCCGGACACTCAACCGGCAAGCCGGCGAGCGGTTTCAAGCACTGACGGCAGATATGTACGCACTCGACTATGGCGCCGGCCGACCCGACCTGGTGGTCAATACGAGCTGCGAACACATAGCCGATCTCAGCGCCTGGCTTGCCCTGCTTCCGCGGGGTACGAACGTGCTGCTGCAGTCGAACGACTATTTCAGCGAGCCGACGCACATCAACTGCGTGGCGTCACTTGCAGCCTTCGAAGCAATGGCGGCGCTGCGGCAGATCAGGTTCTCCGGCGAATTGCCGACAAAAAATTATACACGCTTCATGCTGATTGGAACTGTTTGAAGCGCTCGCGCAGGATTTGCGCCGAGCGCCGCGCCCCTTCCAGATCGAGACGATGCGAGGCTGGCGGCGGTCCGGCAAGCGCCTGCTCGATCGCATGCGCCAGACCTTCAGGCGTCAGGTCCTGTTCCGTCAGCACCGTTGCAAGACCGAGCTCTTCGAGCATCAGAGCGCGACGCGTCTGCTCGGTTTCCCCGCCGGCTGCAAATGGAACGAGCAGCGAGCGACACCCCGCGCGCATGACATCGCAGACCGTGTTGTAACCCGCCTGCGAGACCGACAGGCGGGCGCCGGTCAGCAGGCTGGCGAAATCCTCGCGGAACCGGAAGATGGACAGGCGTGGGGAGGCATCGCGTGAAATCGCGTCAAACTCGTCCTTCGGCAGGTTTGGGCCGGTGATCAAACACCATGTCCAGGCGTTGTCGGCATTTCGCGCCGCCGCGACGGTGGATCTGACAAGGCTCTTTCCGGCCGCCCCGCCGCCAACCGACACCAGAACGTCGAAGCGCTCTGAGGCCGCTTGCGCCGGCGGCGCAGCAACGAGCCCGGTGTAGGCGACCTCGGCCCTGATCGCCCCAGCCAGCGGAAATGTCTTGTCGATGGTTGCGAAAGCCGGATCGCCATGGACCATGACAAGATCGAAATACCTGTTGACGAGATCGACCGTTTCTTCGTTTCGGCTCGGCTTCACGCGCTCCTGAAGGATGTCGCGGACGGACGCCGCCAGCAGCGGTCTGGGCGATGTCGCTTCGATGGCCTCGATCAGTGGCAAGAGTTCGAAACGCATCTGCCGGCGTCCAAAGGGAAACGCCTCGATAATGACGATGTCGGGCCTGTAATCCCGGAAAGCCTGCAGCAGCATCTCTGAGCGCCGCCTCTTGAAATCATCGTCGATGGCTTTGCCCTGCAGGTCCACAAGTCCGGAAAATCCTTCGTCACCGGAGGTGACAGGCGGCAGGGTCACGGATTTTACACCCGATCCCGGAAATCCCGCGATCGGCGCTCCGCCGGTCACGACGGTGACGTCGAACCCGTCATCGACCAGAGCCGCCGCAATGCGGCTGGCGCGCGCGAGATGGCCGATGCCGAGCAGGTGCTGAACATAGAAGAAAGCGCGCAGCCGCTTCATTCGGCGGCCCGCCACTCCCGCTCGAACAGTTCCTTGAGCTGTCCAATGCCTGCCACATGATCGAAATTGCTTCGCACGCGCCGCTCCGCGGCGTCGCCGAGGCGGACGCGCAGGACGGGATCGCGGATCAGGCGCTCCAGCGCCTGTGCCAGGGCAGTCGGGTTTTCCGAGGGAATCAGCAGCCCGGTTTCATCCGACGATAAAAGCTCCGGCACGCCGGAAATATCGGTCGACACGCAGGCAAGCCGCTGGCTGGCCGCCTCCACCAGAACATTCGGCAGGCCGTCCCGGTCGCCATCCGCGGTGATCCTGCAGGCCAAAGCGAAGATGTCGGCGCTGCGGTAGTGCTCAAGCACCTCCTCCTGCGCCAGCGCGCCTTTCCAGGAGACGCGCCCCTCCAGTCCGAGCCTTTGCGCCAGCGCCTTCAGCCGTTTCAGTTCCTCGCCGCCACCGATATGCTCGAAACACCACGCCAGATCGCCAGGCAAGAGGGCAAGAGCCTCCAGCAACGTATCATAGCCCTTCTTTTCAACGGCGCGTCCGACACTCAAGATCATGACCGGTTCGGCCGGCGCCGAGCCGTCACGCTGTTTTCGCGCCTCGCCGAAACTGCCGAAGCGGTCAAGGTCGAGCCCATGGTAGCTCAGATGCACGGACGAACTGCCGTTGGCGAGTTTTTTCAGATGGTCGAAGCCGGTTTTCGTGCACGTGACCGTCCAGCGCGCCGAGGAAAGCTTGCCGGCCAGATCCCAGTCCGCCGACGTCCAGATGTCCTTGGCATGGGCTGAGCAGCTCCAGGGCAAGCCACGAAGCTGGCTGGCATAGCGCGTCACCGATGCCGGCGTGTGCGCGAAATGGGCATGCAGCCATCCGGCATCTTGCGGCCATTCGGCCGCCAGCACCAGCGCTTGCCCGAAGCGCCGCGCGCGATTGCGGGTAAAGTCGCGGCGGATATCGGCAGCGAGCGATCTGAGCGCGCGCCAGAAGCCAGGCCGCGGCAGACAGGCAAACAGCGATCGAACCACGCGCAGCGGCTCTCTGTGCAGATATTCCGGCAGATAATGGACGGGGGCCTTGATCTCGTCATGCACGGGATGACGTTTTGCGTCGGTCGGCCGCCTGAGCGCGAAAAGTATCAGGTCGAACCCCGCACGCTCCAGACCGAGCAGCTCCTGCGCGATGAAGGTTTCCGACAGCCGCGGGTAGCCCTTCAGAACCACGACGATCTTGCGGTGTTGCAACTCAGTTCATGCCTTCAATGACCGAAAGGTGATGGCCGGCCCGCCGGTCGAGCAGTTCCGCGACGATTTCGGAAATATGAGGCAGCCCTTCCAGCGTCAGATGCGCATTGCTCTGCGATGGGCGCGGCCGGCCCGGCAAAACCTGCAGCGCATCGGCAAACCGCTGGGCATCCTCAGCCTCCTCGGGCAAAAGCATCTCGATGAGGCCGAGTTCGGCTGCGCGCCGTGCCCGGATCAGCTGTTCCTCGCGCGGCGTGACGCGCGGCACGATCAGCGCCGGCTTGTCGAAAGACAGTATCTCGCAATAGGTGTTGTAACCGCCCATCGCCACCACCGCCTTGGCGCCGGCAATCAGCTCTTCCATCCGGTTGTCGAATTCGATGATCTTGACATAGGGGATCTTGGCCCCCTTCCGGACCAGCTTGTTGCGCTTGCGCGCCGGCATGTAGGGCCCAAGCACGATCAGCGCCCGGTGCTGCAATCGCGGATCCTGCTGATAGGCCTCGATGACGTTGTGGATCAGGTCGGCGCCGTCACCGCCGCCACCGGTGGTAACCAGGATATAGTCGCCCTCGGGCCGGTGGCCGGGCAACTGGTTCTGCTGCAGGCTCCGTTGCAGGAAACCGACGAACTTCATCTTTGCCCTGACCGCCGGCGGCACCTCCAGGCCGGTCAGCGGATCGTAGAAATCCGGCGGGCCATAGACCCAGACCTTGTCGTAGAACAGGCCGATCTTGCGCATCACATCCCTGCGTGCCCACTCCGCTTCGAGCAAATGCGGCGCGTCCATCACCTCGCGCAGGCCAAGCACGAGCGTGGTGCCCCGCGTCTTGAGGTAGGACAGCGTATCCTCAATCTCTCCGCGCAGCCCCAGCGGTTCCTTGTCGACGATGAAGATATCCGGCCGGAAGCTCTCGGCCGTGTGGCGGATAATCGACTGCCGCATCCTTAGCGTCTCGTGCAGATCGATGTCCTTTTCCAGCGAGGTGTATTCGCCGTTTCGCAGCTTGATGACGCTGGGGATCTTCACGAAGTCGACGCGGGCGCGGTAGTCGAAGGCGCCGGCGATGGTGGCGCCCGAAATGATTAGCACCTGAAGTCCGCGGAAATCCCCGACCAGCGAATGCGCGATCGTTCGGCAACGCTGCAAATGGCCGAGCCCGAACGTGTCGTGGCTGTACATGAGAATTCGTGCGTCTTTTGCGTGCTGTGTCATTGTGAACGTCTTTTAGAATTCTCGCCGGACCGTGGGCAACCCCGCAGGCTTCGAAACCATTCTCGCGGGTCTATCGACCTGTTTTGAAACATGGGGGCGAGAGGTACGCAACGGCATTCTTCACCAGGTCACGAATGCCAGGGGCGCTGATTGTGGCGCCATGCCTTGTCTTCGCCGACGATAGACGGCCCGAGCACAAATCTCTGTCATGAGGCTTGACCCCGTGGAATTAAATGCCCTGCGGCCTGAGGCAGGCAAAGCGCACATTGCGAAAAATCAAGGGCGACCAAGGCGAAACGAGGCTGCCGCACATTGTGAGGAGAACCCGCACCTTGGGAAAATGCTTCATAATCCATCGAAACACAACGGCCGCCAGAGGCCGCACGTTGCGGCCTTTTATCCTGCCATCAGCCTTGGCCTGTGGCAAGCGTCCGGTCCTTGCACCGTTGAAGCTGGTGCAATCTCGCGTCATGCCGGCTTCCTCCGTCATGTGGAGGATAGCTGCGGCCCCAATGAGATTCGTCAGCCAGGCGACCCATTCGCCAGATCCGTCACAAAGCTTTGCGTGAACACGCCGGCCGGAAGGACGGCTACGCCAACCTTGCCCTTGTCGTCCTCGGCGTTGCCAGCAGCAGACTTGTCTCGCTGCCGGTTATCCCCGGGATGAGCCGTATCCGCCTAAGCACCGCGTCGAAATCGGTGAGCGACGCCGTTCCGAGTTCGACCACCAGGTCCCAGCGGCCATTGGTGGTGTGAATGGTCGAAACCTCGGCGAGGCCGCCGAGCGCCCGGACCACGCGGTCGGCGGCGTGGCCCTCGATCTCGATCATCATCACGCCGCGTATCCGCTGGTCGACCGCGTCGGCGCGCAGCACCACCGTGTAGCCGATGATCTCGCCCGTTTTTTCCAGCCGCTCCATGCGCGCCCTGACCGTGGCGCGCGACACCCCGAGATCGACCGCGAGATCGGAGATGCTGCGCCGGGCATCATGCCTGAGCAGCGTGACCAGCCTTTCGTCGAGCAAGTCCATGATTCTATCCACTTTGACCAAACTGACTTATCGAATTGATAAATCATTCTTCTCGAAATGCCAATTTCGCCTGTTCAAACTGCCGGTCCAGGATGGTTCATTCCACGCATCAATTGCCCAATCAATTTGCAAGGACACCAAAAACCATGCGCTGCAGGATCGTTGGCGCGCCGGTGCAGGACGGCGCCGGCAGGATGGGATGCGAGATGGGGCCGAGCGCGCTGCGCACGGCCGGGCTTGTCTCGGTGCTGTCGGAACTCGGCCACGAGGTCGAGGACTGGGGCGCGGTGCAACCGGCCGCCGTGCGCGCAATCGTCCACGGCAATCTCGCGCTGAAGGCCCTGCCGGAGATTTCCGCCTGGACGGCGGCAATTGCCGAGACCGCCTATGCGGCTTCGCGAGACGCCATGCCGATCTTCCTTGGCGGCGACCACGCGATATCGGCCGGCACGGTGTCGGGCATAGCCCGCCGCGCCGCCGAACGCGGCCGGCCGCTCTTCGTGCTGTGGCTCGACGCACATCCCGATTTCCACACGCTCGATACCACCGTCAGCGGCAATCTGCACGGCGTGCCGCTCGCCTATGCCAGCGGCCGGCCGGGCTTCAACGATTATTTCCCGGACCTGCCTGTCGCCGTCGACCCTGCCCACATCTGCGTCATGGGCCTGCGCAGCGTCGATCCGGCGGAGCGCCGGGCGCTGAGCGAAGCGGGGGTTACCGTGCACGACATGCGCACCATTGACGAGCACGGCGTTGCACCTTTGCTGCGCGCCTTCCTGGCCATCGTCGAAAAGGAAAACGGCCTGCTGCATGTCAGCCTCGACGTCGACTTCCTCGACCCCTCCATCGCGCCGGCCGTCGGCACCACCGTGCCCGGCGGCGCCACCTTCCGCGAGGCGCATCTGGTGATGGAGATGCTGTCCGACAGCGGTCTGGTCTCCAGCCTCGATCTGGTCGAGCTCAACCCGTTCCTCGACGAGCGCGGCCGCACCGCCACGCTGATGGTCGACCTCGCCGCCAGCCTGATGGGCCGCCGGATCATGGACCGCCCGACCCGCAGCCATTCCGGAAGCATTGCATGACCCAGCCTTCCCGCCTTGCCATCGTCCCCTTCGTCAGCGTCGACCGCATGATGAAGCTGGTGCTGACCATCGGCGTCGAGCGGTTCCTCACCGAACTCGCCGCCTATATCGAGGAGGATTTTCGCCGCTGGGAGCTGTTCGACAAGACGCCGCGCATCGCCTCGCACAGCCATGACGGCGTCATCGAACTGATGCCGACCAGCGACGGCCGGCTATACGGCTTCAAATATGTCAACGGCCATCCCAAGAACATGCGCGAGGGGCGCCAGACCGTCACCGCCTTCGGCGTGCTCGCCGATGTCGGCTCCGGCTATCCGATGCTGCTCACCGAAATGACGATCCTGACGGCGCTGCGCACCGCGGCGACCTCCGCTGTCGCGGCCAAATATCTGGCGCCGAAAGGCGCGCGCTCGATGGCCATCATCGGCAATGGCGCCCAGTCCGAATTCCAGGCTGTCGCCTTCAAAGCGCTGCTCGGCATCGACCGGCTGCGGCTCTACGACATCGACCGCTCGGCTTCGGAAAAATGCGCCCGCAACCTCGCCGGCAAAGGCTTTGACATCACCATCTGCGCCACCGGCCAGGATGCTGTGGAAGGAGTCGACATCATCACCACGGTGACCGCCGACAAGCTGTCCGCCACCATTCTGACCGACAACATGGTCGGTTCCGGCGTGCACATCAACGCGGTCGGCGGCGACTGCCCCGGCAAGACGGAACTGCACCGCGACATCCTTTTGCGCTCCGACATCTTCGTCGAGTTCTCGCCGCAGACGCGCATCGAGGGCGAAATCCAGCAGCTCCACGCCGACCATCCGGTGACCGAGTTGTGGCAGGTGATGACCGGCAAGGCGGAAGGCCGCAAGACGGCGGAACAGATCACCTTGTTCGATTCCGTCGGCTTCGCCACCGAGGATTTTTCCGCACTGCGCTATATCAGAGACCAGCTTCAGGCCACCGGCCTCTACGAGGAGCTCGACCTGCTCGCCGATCCCGACGAGCCGCGCGACCTCTTCGGCATGCTGCTCAGGGCAGCGCTGCAGCCGGCAGCCGCCTGAGGGGCTTCAGCCGCGCAACGGCGCGCAGCTCTCCCGTTCGACGAGCACCGGGGTGAGCACTTCGCGGCGCGAATGCGCCGCCGGCTCGGCAACCCGCTCGAGCAGCAGGCTGACCGCCCGCGTGCCGATCTTCTCGACCGGCTGTGCGATCGTCGTCAGTGGCGGCCAGGTGGTGACGGCATAGGGTATGTCGTCGAAGCCGATCATCGACATGTCGCCGGGGACCCGCAATCCGCGCCCGCGCAGCACTGTCAGCGCGCCCATGGCCATCAGATCGTTACAGGCAAACAGCGCCGTGATCCCCGGCGCCTGCGCCATCAGCCGCTCCATCGCCATGCGGCCGCCGGCGAAGTGGTAGTCGGAATCCACCACCGAGGCCGGCGGCAGGTCGAGGCCGGCTTCCTGCAGCGCCCTGGCGAAGCCGCGCAGGCGGGCGGGGCTGGAGCTGGAATCGCGCGGGCCGCCGATGACGCCGATCTTCTCGTGACCGAGCCCGGCCAGATAGCGGCCGGCGAGATAGCCGCCATAATCGTGATCGACCAGCACGGAATCGACATTGACCGAATGGATCTCGCGGTCGATCAGCACCGCCGGGACGCCGGGCAGAAGGCTGGAGAACACCCGCGCATGATCGGACGAGCCGGCAAAGATCAGCCCGTCGATCTGCTTGGCCATCAGCACCTGGAGGTAGCGCTCCTCCTTCTCGGCGCTGCCGTCGGAGTTGCACAGGATCACCGTATAGCCGGCAAGGAAGCCGGCATCCTCGATCTGGCGTGCCACGCCGGCGAAGAACGGATTGGAATTGTCCGGCAGCAGCAGGCCGATGGTCTTGGTCTCGCCGCGCCTCAGGCTGCGCGCCAGCGTGTTCGGACTGTAGCGCAAGGCGGCGATGGCCGAATGCACGCGCTCGGCCGTCTCAGGCTCGACATGGCGCGTGCGGTTCATCACATGCGAGACGGTTGCGACCGACACTCCGGCATGGCGCGCGACATCGGCAATCGTCGTCATTTCTTGTCCCCTGACTCGATTAGCCTAATGATTGCGTAACCGGATGTGTCGCACGCTAGAGCGCAGCTTTCGAGTGTCAATGTCCCTTTGAGCAACCTGCTGAGCGGAGCGATCTGCCGCCAAGAAAAAGCCGCAAGGCTGGGTGCTTGGTGGTCGACCTGTTGTCGCAACCGGATAAGGTTCGAGAGCCGGGAACTGCTCAATCGCCAACGATCGGAACAACGATGCGACTTCTCCTTGTCGAGGACGACCCACGCACCGCCGACTATGTCGTCAAGGGCCTTGGCGAGGCAGGCCATATCTGCGACCTCAGGCGCGATGGCCGCGACGCGCTGTTTGCCGCGACACGCGACGCCTATGACGTGATCGTCGTCGACCGCATGCTGCCCGGCCTCGACGGCCTGTCGATGATCAAGGCGGTGCGGGCAGCGGGCGTGCGTACGCCGGCGATCTTTCTGACCTCGGTCGGCGGCGTCGACGACAGGGTTGAAGGGCTCGAGGCCGGCGGCGACGACTATCTCGTCAAGCCATTCGCCTTTTCCGAACTGCTCGCCCGCATCAACGCGCTCGGCCGTCGCCCTGCGGTGCAGGAGCTGAAGACGACGCTGCGCATCGCCGACCTCGAAATGGACCTGATCCAGCGCCGCGTCACCAGGCAGGGCCAGGCGATCGACCTGCAGCCGCGCGAATTCAGCCTGCTCGAAGTGCTGATGCGCGGCGAGGGCCGCGTCATCACCCGCACCATGCTTCTGGAACGGGTCTGGGATTTTCACTTCGACCCCAAGACCAGCGTCGTCGAAACCCATATCAGCCGGCTGCGCGCCAAGATCGACAGGCCGTTCGAAACCGCGTTGATCCACACCGTGCGCAGCACTGGCTACAGTGTTCACGACTGAGGCGCGGCATGACAGAAACTTGCCATGACTGAAGCTTGCAATGACTGAAACGCACTATGACTGAGACAGGCTCTCGCCTGCTGCGCAGCACGCCGTTTCGGCTGGCCCTGACCTTCGCCTTGCTGTTCGTGCTCGCCTTCATCCTGTCAGGCGCCATCGTCTACCAGCTGATGAGCGCGGATCTTGCCGAGCAGCTCGACCAGTCGGTCAAGGAGACCTATTCGGTCGTGGCGGTGACCTATGCCGGAAACGACCGGGAGGATCTGGTTTCGGCAGTCGACAGCCACGCCGCGCTCAGCCCGAGCAAGGAACAGCTGTTCTCGCTCACCGATCCCGCCGGCAATCGCCTGGCCGGGAATTTCACCGCCGCCGACCTTCCGGATGGCTTTTCCGATTTTGCCGCTTCCCTGCCAGGCGTTGCGCCGGACACTATGTACCGCGCCTGGACCGGTTCGGTCGGGCCCAACAGCCTGACAATTGCCTTTTCGCTTTCCGAAACCGAGGAGCTGGAACGCATCGTTTTGATGAACTTCGGCTGGGCCACCCTGATCATTTCAGGGCTGGCGGTGGCTGGCGGCGCCTTGCTGGCGTCGCGTGTGCAGCGTCGCCTCGACGGCATTGCCACCACCATGGACGATGTCTCCAACGGCCGGCTCGACGCCCGCATTCCACTGCTCGGCAATGGCGACGACATTGACGGCGTCTCGCGCCAGGTCAACGCCGCGCTGGAGCGGCTGGCGGCGCTGGTGGACGGCATGCGCCAGGTCAGCGCCGACATCGCGCATGATCTGAAGACGCCGCTCAACCGGCTGCAGATGATTTTGGAAGCTGCGGCCGACAGGACCGCGCGGGGTGAGGCCGTTGCCGATGAGCTGGCGGAGGCACGTGGGGAAAGCCTGCAGATCAACGATACTTTCGATGCGCTGTTGCGTATTGCCCAGATCGAGGCCGGCGCCCGCAAGGCGCGCTTTGTCGATCTCGACCTCACCGGCGTCATCGATGCCATTGCCGAAATCTACGCCGGTGTCGCCGAGGATGACGGCAAGTCGCTGTCGGCCACGATCGTCCACGGCACGCCATGCCTGGTCCACGGCGACCGCGACCTGCTGACGCAATTGTTTGCCAATCTGGTTGAGAACGCGCTGCGGCATTGCCCCGATGGCACGGCAATCCTTCTATCGGTGCGGCGGCAAGGCGACCGCATTCTGGCTGAGGTCGCCGACAATGGCCCCGGCATCCCGGCGCAGGAGCGCGAAAAAGTGTTCCAGCGGCTCTACCGGCTGGACTCCAGCCGCACCACGCCCGGCAGCGGCCTGGGCCTCAGCCTGGTGCGGGCCATCGCCGACCTGCATGGTGCAACGATTGCGCTGGAGGATCGCCGGCCTGGGCTGGCGGTAATTGTCGGGTTTCCTCGGGCGGAGGGCACCGGTCCCGGCTTGAAATGACAACGCCAGAGCCAGGTCGACCCCACTCCGTCGAGCGAAGCAGCGACGGAGTGGGGGAAGGCGCTCATCAAACGCGAAGTCGCTGACAACTTTCTCCAAGTTGATGATCGCATCCGACAAAGGCGGTCGCGATTAGCCTTGCACATGTTTCCACCCGGAACGGCTGCGGGTTGATCAAGATGACCGTCGAACCTATCGGCCCACCGCACCCCGGCGAAAATCCGAGGGCGACATCCCTGCCAGCTTGCGGAAGGATTTGTTGAAGGCGCTGAGCGAGCCGAAGCCTGAATCCATGGCGACGCGCAGCACATTGGCGTCTTCATGCATCAGCAGCGCCTGCGCGTAGCTCAGCCGCAGCAGATTCATATATTCGTTGAGCGTCATGCCTGTCGATTTCTTGAAAATGCTCATGGCGTATTTGGGGTGGATGTCGGCGGCAGCGGCAATGTCGACGCAGTCTATGTCGTAGAGGAAATTCCCGGCGATGAAGTCGCACATGCGCCCGACATTGCGCAGCGATTGCTGGTCGAACGGGCCGCCGGGTTCCTGGCCGATGGCGGTTTCCGGCACCAGCCGGTAGGGCTCGAAGCGCACCCGCTCCAACCGCAGCAGCAGCTCGTTCACGGCGTGCTCGGTTATCGCCGGATCGCCCGAGCGGAAATAGCGGTTCCAGCGTTCGAAATTGTGATGGTCGGCCTGGTCGGTCGCCGATGTCACCAGCGTGGCGCCGGTCATCAGCCGGTGGCGGACATCCGTCGGCAGGTGCAGGCGGAAGAAATGCACCAGCGGCAGATGCGCGCCGGCATAGATGGCGTCGTCGGAGAGATCGTCCATCTGGTGCGGCAGCCCGCCCCAGAACAGGCACATGTCGCCCGCCGTGAGCGCGATCTCGTGCTCGTTCATGCGGTAGTGCACGCTGCCGCGGACGATGAAATTGACCTCGACCTGGGCATGCCAATGCGGCTTCAGCATCACCAGCGGATGGTTGTGAAACATCTGCAAAGCCATCGGCAGGCCTTCGACGCTGCTGGCGCCAGGCTGGTAAAACGGCCGTTCCGGCATCTTACTTTCCGCCCATCTTTTATTCCCGTTGTCAGGGACAAGCCTTCCGCGCCGCCTAGTCTAGCCATGCTCGCGAAGAGAGAGCAAATGAAATGGGAGGATTTCAATGCGCACGACACTGATCTGTGCCGCGCTGGCGCTTGGCCTGGGCTCAGGCCCGGCTTTGGCGCAGTCCGGCGAAATCACGATCTGGAGCTGGAATATCGCCGCTTCGTCGCTGAAGGCGACGGTGGCCGGCTTCAACAAGCAGTATCCCGACGTCAAGGTCACCGTTCAGGATCTCGGCAACCAGCCGACCTATGACAAGTCGATCGCCGGCTGTGCGGCCGGCGGCGTCGGCCTGCCCGATATCGTCTCGATCGAAAACGGCGAGGCCGAGAACTACTGGAGCCAGTTCCCCGATTGCTTCGTCGATTTGCACACGCTGGGCTACACCGCCGACGACCAGAAGAAATTCCCGGATTTCAAGCGCACCGAATTGGAGGTCGGCGACAAGGCCTATGCCATGCCGTGGGATTCCGGCCCGGTCGCCGCCTTCTACCGCCGCGACTTCTACGAGAAGGCCGGCGTCGATCCGGCCTCGATCAAGACCTGGGACGACTTCATCGCCGCCGGCAAGAAGGTCCAGGCCGCCAATCCCGGCGTCACCATGACCAATGCCGATTTCAACGGCGACACCGAATTCTTCCGCATGATTTCCAACGAACAGGGCTGCGGCTATTTCGCCGCCGATGGGCAGTCGATCACCGTCAACCAGCCGAAATGCGTCGACACGCTGGCCAAGATCAAGGACATGAAGGACGCCGGCATCATCTCGTCGGCCGACTGGGGCACCAAGATCACCAACAACACCGCCGGCACCGTCGCCACCCAGGTCTATGGCGGCTGGTATGAGGGCACCATCCGCACCGAATCGGCCGGCGAAAACGGCAAATGGGGTGTCTATCTGATGCCGAGCCTCACCGCCGACGGCCCGCGCGCGGCCAATCTCGGCGGCTCGTCGCTCGCCATCACCTCAGCCTCGAAGAACAAGGAGGCCGCCTACGCCTATCTGAAATACACGCTCGAGACCAATGAAGGCCAGATCACCATGCTCAGGGATTTCGGCCTGGTGCCGTCACTGATCTCGGCCCTCGACGACCCCTACGTCTCGCAGGGCCTGCCCTATTGGGGCGGCCAGGCAGTGTGGAAGGACATTCTCGCCACGCTGCCCAAGGTGGTGCCGAGCCGCGGCACGCCGTTCCAGAGCGACGCCGAAATCATCATGCGCGCCGTGCAGACCAAATATCTCGGCGGCGGCTATCCCGATGCCAAGGCCGCCCTCGACGACGCCGCCAGCCAGATCGCTTCGGCGACGGGACTGCCGATCAAGTGACCAAGGCGGAGATGTTGGCGGGCCAGATATAGGGCAATTTGCCGGACCGTTGGCGCTGCCCCTCATCTGCCTGCCGGCATCCTCTCCCCGTATAGTGACGGAGAGGGGACGCTCTCGCCCAACAGTTCGCCAATCGCCGGCGGCGTCCCAACAAGCCCCTTCTCCCCGTCACTATACGGGGAGAAGGTCCCGGCAGGGGGATGAGGGGCGGCGCCAAGCCTTAATAATTGACGCCAGCCAACAACACACCGGATCAACCGGGAAAGCGGAAGGAGGAGGAAACCATGCGCTACCAGAACGCCACGGCCTATCGCTTCCTCACGCCCTACCTCCTGATCTTCGCCATCTTCTGGGTGTGGCCGATCATCTCCTCGTTCATGATTTCCTTCCAGGCGACGCGCACGGTGCCCTGGCGCTTTGCGCCGACGTTCAACTGGGGCCGCCTGATCGGCGACCCCGCTTTCTTCAACGCGCTGAAGAACACGCTGCTCATCCTCGTCATCCAGGTGCCGGTGATGATCTCGCTGGCGATCATCATGGCGGTGCTGCTGAACTCGCCGCTGCTGAAAGCACGTGGCCTCTACCGCTTCGCCTTCTTCGCTCCGGTGGTGGTCGGCGAGGTCGCCTATTCCGCCGTGTTCCGGCTGATGTTCAATCTCGATTTCGGCATCATCAACAAATTGCTCGCCGGCGTCGGCCTGGCCAAGATCGACTGGTTCTCCAACGTCACACCGGCGATGGCGCTGATCATGATCGCGGTAACCTGGCGCTGGGCCGGCTACAACGCCATCATCCTGCTCGCCGGCCTGCAGTCGATCCCCGAGGATGTCTATGAAGCAGCGACGCTCGACCGCGTCAGCAAGCTCAAGCAGTTCTTCTACATAACGCTGCCGCTGCTCAAGCCGGTCATCGTGTTTTGCGCCGTGCTGTCGATCATCGGCACCATGCAGCTGTTCACCGAGCCGTTCCTGATCACCGAGCGCGGCGGCCCCGGCGGCGGCACCGAGACGCTTGGCCTGCTGCTCTACCGCCAGGGTTTTCGCTCGCTCAATTTCGGCTACGCCTCGGCCGTCGCCTACACGATGGCGGGGCTGGCCATCGCCATCACGCTGGTGCAGCTGTGGCTGACAAGAGAGCCGAAATGAGAGGGGAGCCGAAGTGAGTTCGCTCTCGCAACGCCGGCTCGGCCGTAGCGTCCTGCTGCATCTGGTCCTGACGCCGCTGGCGGTGATCTGGCTGTTTCCGCTGTGGATGATGGTGGTGTTTTCGACCATGCCCGACAACGGCATTTTCAGCCCCGGCATCGAGCTTCTGCCGCACGGCAATTTCGTCGACAATTTCAACAACCTGCAGCGCGACACCAATTTCGTCGGCGCCATCGGCATTTCGGTGGCGGTGGCGGTGACCTACACCTTCTTCTCGGTGCTGCTGACCTCGATGGCCGGCTGGGCGCTCGCCCGCTATCAGTTCTTCGGCAAGGGCGCGGTGGTGGCGATCATCCTCGGCACCATCACGCTGCCCTATGCGGTGGTGCTGATCCCGCAATTCATCATGGTGGCGCGCGACTTCCAGCTCGCCAACACCTGGATTGCGTTGATCGTGCCACCCTTGTTCAATTCGCTGGGCGTGCTGTTCATGCGCCAGGCTTTCTCGATGATGCCGGCCGACCTCTTCGACGCCGCGCGAGTCGAAGGCGTCAAGGAATGGCGTATCTTCCTGTTCGTCGCTTTGCCGCTGGCGCGGCCGATGCTGGCGGCGCTCGCCATCATTCTGTTCCTCGCCGCGTGGAACAATTATCTCTGGCCGCTTTTGATCAACAGCCAGCCCGGCGCCATGACGGCCCCTGTGGCGCTCGGCACGCTGATCGGCCTGACCAAGGTCTCATGGGGCGGCATCATGGCCGGCGCCGTCATGCTGACCGTACCGATGCTGGTCGTCTTCGTGCTGCTGCAGCGCCATTTCATCGCCGGCATCGCCGCCGGCGCCGTCAAGTAGGACTAGAGCGATATGGCGGCAGTCACCCTCACCAATGTCGTAAAACGCTTCGGCGTCTATGAGATCATCCATGGCGCCAACATCGATATCGCCGATGGCGAGTTCGTCGTCTTTGTCGGCCCGTCGGGTTGTGGAAAATCGACGCTGCTCAGGATGATCGCCGGGCTGGAGGATATCAGCGGCGGCGAGATCGCCATTGGCGGCAAGGTGATGAACGATGTCGAGCCGGCCGAGCGCGGCATCGCCATGGTGTTCCAGTCCTACGCGCTCTACCCGCACATGAGCGTGGAGCAGAATCTGAGCTTTGGCCTCAGGATGACCGGAAACCCCAAGGAGGACACCGAGCGGCGGGTGAAGCGGGCCTCCGAAATCCTGCGCATCACAGAGTTGATGGCGCGGCGGCCGAGGCAATTGTCCGGCGGCCAGCGCCAGCGCGTTGCCATTGGCCGCGCCATCGTGCGCGAACCGCAAGTCTTCCTGTTCGACGAGCCGTTGAGCAATCTCGACGCCGAGCTGCGCGTCCAGATGCGGGTCGAGATCTCGCGCCTGCACAAGGAGCTCGGTACGACGATGATCTATGTCACCCACGACCAGACCGAAGCGATGACGCTCGCCGACCGGATCGTGGTGCTGCGCGGCGGCCATGTCGAGCAGATCGGCCGGCCGCTCGATCTCTACGACAATCCCGACAACCAGTTCGTCGCCGGCTTTGTCGGCTCGCCGAAGATGAATTTCATCAAGGGCCGCGTCGTCGGGCGCAACACGAGCAGCGTCACCGTCGAGCTGGTGGGCGAGGAAAAGACCCGCATTATGCAACCGTTGACCGGCGCCGTGCCGCAAACAGGAGCCAAGGTCATTGTCGGCGTGCGGCCCGAACATTTCGGCAATGGCGGCGAAGGCGACGCCGACCTCACCGTCGGCATCGACGTGGTCGAGCATCTCGGCGGCACCAGCTTCATCTATGCCAGGACCGCCCATGGCGAAGACCTGGTGATCCAGCGCGACGCGGCAAAGGTCCCCGACACCCAGGAGATCACCGTGTCCATCCGCAAATCCTATCTGTTCGATGAAAACGGCCAGCGGCTGCGCTGAGCCCTTCCAGCCTTGCAAGGAGAATGACCATGACTGCAACCGCGCCCATTCGCTGGGGGATACTCGGGCCCGGCGACATCGCCAAAGCGTTCGCCCGCGGCGTGGCAGGCTCGCGCACCGGCACGATCGTGGCGCTCGGCGCCCGCAATCCCGGCAAGGCAGGCCTGGCCGAGACGTTTCCCGGCGCCCGCATCCTCGACGGTTACGACGCGCTGCTCGCTGACCCCGAGGTCGACGCCGTCTATATCGCCATCCCGCATCCCGGCCATGCCGAATGGGCAATCAAGGCGGCGGAAGCCGGCAAGCATGTGCTGTGCGAAAAGCCGCTGGCGCTGACCGCCTTCGAGGCCGACGCCATGATCCATGCCGCGCGCAAGGCCGGCACCTTCCTCGGCGAAGCCTTCATGTACCGCCTGCACCCGCAGACGGCGAAGCTGGTCGAGGTGATCCAGTCGGGCGTCATCGGCGATGTCAGGCTGATCAAGTCGAGCTTCGGCTTCGCCATGCCCGGCTTCATGCCCGAGCACCGGCTCTATTCCAACGATCTCGCCGGTGGCGGCATTCTCGACGTCGGCGGCTATCCCGTCTCCATGGTGCGGCTGATCGCGGGCGCTGCCACAGGCAAACCCTTCGCCGAGCCGGACAAGGTTGTCGGCACCGCCCATCTCGGCAAGTCCGGCGTCGACGAATGGGCCTCGGCGCTGCTGCATTTTCCCGGTGGAATCGTTGCCGAGGTGTCCTGCAGCATCTCGCTGAAACAGGACAATGTCCTGCGCATCCTCGGCACCAAGGGCCGCATCGAGGTGCCGGATTTCTGGTTCGCCGGCGGCGGCAACCGCGATGGCGGCCCTGGCCGGATCGATGTAATTCTCGCCGACGACACGCGCGAGACCATCAGCCTCAACGAAACCCGCCATCTCTATTCCTTCGAGGTCGACGCCGCCGGCGAGGCGATCCTGGCCGGCAAACAGGAATTCGCCTGGCCGGGCATGGGCTGGGCCGACAGTCTCGGCACGCTGCGTGTGCTCGACAAATGGCGCGCTGCCGTCGGGCTCGAATATGAGATCGAAAAGCCGGCTAAGCGAACCAACACCCTTTCGGGCCGGCCGCTGCGCACCGGCGGCACGGCCATTGGCAAGCGCAAGATTCCGGGCCTGTCGAAGCCGGCCTCCGTGGTGGCGCTCGGCTTCGAGGATTTCCGCACCTTCTCGTCGGGCGCAATCCTGCTCGACGCCTTCTTCGAGACCGGCGGCAATCTGTTCGATACCGGCTATGTCTACGGCGCCGGCTACACCGAAACGCTGCTTGGCCAGTGGCTCAGGAATCGCGGCGTGCGCGAGCAGTCGGTGATCATCGCCAAGGGCGCGCACTCGCCGCTCTGCTATCCCGATGTCATCGGCAAGCAGCTCGCCCAGTCGTTGGACCGGCTGCAGACCGACCATGTCGACCTCTATTTCATGCACCGCGACAACCCGGATGTGCCGGTCGGCGAATTCGTCGATGCCATGGACGCCGAGGTCAAGGCCGGCCGCATCCGTGGCCCGTTCGGCGGCTCGAACTGGACGATGGCGCGCATGGACGAGGCGATTGCTTATGCCGAGCGCACCGGCAAGCAGAAGCCCGGCGTGCTCTCCAACAATTTCTCGCTGGCCGAGATGCTGGAGCCGATCTGGGCAGGCTGCATCACCTCGTCCACCGACGACTGGAAATCCTGGCTGACGAAAAGGCAGATGCCCAACTTCGCCTGGTCGAGCCAGGGCCGCGGCTTCTTCACCGACCGCGCCGGCCGCGACAAGCAGGACAATGAGGAGCTGGTGCGGGTCTGGTATTCGGAGAAGAATTTTGGCCGGCGCGACCGTGCCATCGAGCTGGCGCAGCGGCTCGGCAAAAGCCCGATCCACATCGCGCTCGCCTATGTGCTGGCGCAGCCCTTTCCGTCGGTGCCGTTGATCGGCCCGCGCACGCTGGACGAGTTGGAGGACAGTTTGAAGGCGCTGGATATCAAGCTGTCGGCGGAGGATGTGGCGTGGCTGGATAGCGGGCCGGAAAGGCGGCGGGCTTAGGGAGCAAGCTCAGAGTTTGGAGGTTGGCGAAAGCCAAGGCGAAGGCTGATCTCCCCCCTTGCGGGGGAGATTAGCGGCTCATGCGTTCCACCTACCGATCGATCCGTGTCGACAAAATAATCGACGACGACGTCCGCTCGACCCCGTCCATCGCCCCGATCTCGTCCAGCAACGCATCCAGATCCCTGATCGACGGCGCGTCGACGATGACGATCATGTCGAAATTGCCGCTCACCGAGTGCAGCGTCCGTACCGGCGGCAGCGCCTGCAGCGCCCGCACCACCTTGTCGGCGAGCTTGGGCGTAACGGTGAGCAGCACATGCGCCCGCACCAGCCCCTGCTCGTAGTCCGGCGCCATCCGCACGCCATAGCCGGTGATGATGCCGCGCTGTTCCAGCCGCTCGATCCGGCTCTGCACCGTCGTGCGCGAAACGCCGAGCTTGCGCGCCAGCTCAGTGGTCGACGCGCGGGCATTGGCGCGCAGCAGGGAAAGCAGTTTTTGTTCGGCGTCACTGAGCATTTCGACGAGCCTTGTCGGCGTATTGATCAATTGTGGGGTTCGTTTCGAACAGTTTCACGCTTCCTTTCGGCAGGCAAGCTGCGATTCTTGAAGGCATAGCGTCCACCGCGCGGCAGTTTGGGCCAAAGAGTTTTCACGAGGGGCAAGGTCATGAAGAAAATCATCGTCGTCGGCGCCGGCAAGATCGGCTCCACCATTGCAGGCATGCTCGCCGACAGCGGCGACTACCACGTCACCGTTGTCGACCGCGCGGCGGCGCAGCTTGCCGCGGCCGAACTTCCCGCCGGCGTCGAGGGGCTGGAGCTCGATATCGCAGCGCCGGGCGCACTCGAGGCCGCCCTTGCCGGCGCCTTCGCCGTGCTGAGCGCCGCCCCCTTCCATTTGACCACGCGCATCGCCGAAGCGGCCGCCGCCACCGGCGTGCACTATCTCGATTTGACCGAGGATGTCGTCTCCACCCGCCGCGTCAAGGAGCTGGCCAAATCGGGCGAGAGCGCTTTCATCCCGCAATGCGGCCTGGCGCCGGGCTTCATCTCGATCGTCGCCAACGATCTCGCCAGCCGCTTCGACACGCTGGAAAGCGTTCGCATGCGCGTCGGCGCGCTGCCGCAATACCCGTCCAATGCGCTGAACTACAATCTGACCTGGAGCACCGACGGCGTCATCAACGAATATTGCGAACCCTGCGAGGCGATCGTCGAGGGCGAGCTGATCGAGGTGCCGCCGCTGGAGGAGCGCGAAGAGTTCTCGCTCGACGGCGTCACCTATGAGGCCTTCAACACCTCCGGCGGTCTCGGCACGCTGGCCGAGACGCTGAAGGGCAAGGTGCGCACGCTGAACTACCGCACCATCCGCTATCCCGGCCACGCGGCGATCATGAAGGCGCTGCTCAACGACCTCGGCCTGCGCCACCGCCGCGACGTACTGAAGGATATCTTCGAGAGCGCCCTGCCGGCAACGCTGCAGGACGTGGTCATCGTCTTCGTCACCGTCTCGGGCCGCCGCAATGGCCGCCTGCTGCAGGAAACCTACGCCAACAAGATCTATTCGCAGCGCATCGGCAACCAGGTGCGCAGCGCAATCCAGATCACCACCGCGTCCGGCATCTGCGCCGTGCTCGACATGCTGGCCGACGGCACCTTGCCGACGACCGGTTTCGTCAAGCAGGAAGACATCGCGCTGGATGCGTTTCTCGCCAATCGTTTTGGGCGCGCTTATGCCCAGCACGAGATGGTGAGCCGGCTCGCAAGCTGAGCTACTTCACCCTCCCCCTTGTGGGGAGGGTCGGCGCGCAATCGGAGCGAAGCGGAGATGGCGAGACGGGGTGGGGGTGAGCGCCGACGGTCGACGAGAGCCCCCACCTCGCTCCGCTCCGCGGATCGACCCTCCCCACAAGGGGGAGGGTAAAGCGCCCGCTACTTCCGCAGAGCCATCGGTCGTCCGAGCAGAAACCGGATGAAGTTGCCCGCGGTCCGCGGCGCCATGCGGGGCTGCGTCGCCTGTCGTGGCGCGCTTTGCCTTCGCGCTGGCACCTTGGGTTCGACACCCGGTCGGCCCACCGTGAAGGAGGGGCCCGAGACCGGCTTCCCACTCAACACGTTGGCGGCGTTGTTGTCATGGATGACGATGCACCATTGCGCGCCCTTCGATGCCGCCACGACGGTGTTGAAGCGCGTCGCCATTTTTGCGTGGTGCTCGCTGTAGACGCCGCTCATCGCCGGCGATCTCCTTTCGACCAGCGTGCCGAACGCCGACGTGACATAGTCGTGGTGCGTGTAGCGTCCGCTTGCCGTGTCGAAATTCTGGCCGTCCGGAAAGGCAATGTAGAGCGGCTGCAGGTCCACCACACGCTTTTCGATCTCCCGGCGCGCGTAGTGCTCGACGCGCTCCATGAAGGTCGGCGCCAGCGCGTCGTCGCTGTCGAGCCGCGTGAGCGAAACATAGTCGGCATCGGTATCGGCCTGGACGAAGGCATTGAAGCGATCATTGTAATCCTCGCCGGCCTCGACAAGGATCGGCCTGACGTCGACACCGGCCACGCAGCTGCACACGGTGCGAATATAGTTCTCGTGCGTATCGGCATCGAACGCCACAAGGACGGTAAAATCCTTCAGCGACTGGCCTTCGAGCGACGACGCGCAATAGGTGTCGAACAACGCCAGGCGCTCGACCAGCCAGACCGGGTCGAGATTGGCGCGGCCCTTTCCGTCCCACTGGCTTGGCTTGAAGCCAGCGGCGATGTTGTAGCGTATGGCGATGTATTTCTTCAGGCCGGTGTCCATGGACCGACACTTAGTACATTCCGCTGATCTGCGACAACCAACGGCTGAGCGGCCACCCTCCCCCTTGTTGGGAGGGTCGGCTCGCGGTCGGAGCGAAGCGGAGATGGCGAGACGGGGTGGGGGTGAGCGCTGACGGTCGGCGAGGACCCCCACCCCGCTCCGCTACGCGGATCGACCCTTCCCCACAAGGGGGAGGGTAAGCGCACTTCAAATATGCAGCGCGTGGCCCAGCGCCTTCAGCGCCGCTTCCTGGAAGCCTTCGCCTTGCGTCGGATGCGCATGGATGGTCCCGGCGATATCCTCCAGCCGCGCGCCCATTTCCAGCGCCAGGCCGAACGCCGCCGCCAGTTCCGACACGCCTTGCCCGACCGCCTGGATGCCCAGCACCAGATGGTTGTCCGCGCGGGCGACAACACGAACAAACCCGTCCTCGCCGAGTTTCGTCATCGCCCGGCCGTTGGCGGCGAAGGGGAACTGGCCGATCTTGATTTCGCCTGAAGCCTTCGCCTCCTCCGGCGTTAGCCCTGCCGTCACCAGCTCCGGATCGGTGAAGCAGACGGCCGGGATCGAGCGCTTGTCCCAGCTGCGCTTGTGGCCGGCGACGATCTCGGCCACCATTTCGCCTTGCGCCATCGCCCGGTGCGCCAGCATCGGCTCGCCGGTGACGTCGCCAATGGCATAGATGCCGCGCATCGAGGTGCGGCACTGGTCGTCGATCTTGATGAACTTGCCGGCCATGTCGAGATCGATCTGATCGAGGCCCCAGCCCTCCGTCACCGGCTTGCGGCCGACCGTGACCAGGATCTTGTCTGCCGCGATTTTGGTGCTCTTGCCGTCCGCGGTCTCGACCAGCAGCGCGTCGCCCTTGACCCCCTTGGCCTTGGCACCAAGCATCACCTCGACGCCGAGCTGGGCCAGCCGTTTCACCACCGGCCGGGTCAGTTCCGCATCATACTGCGCCAGCACGCGCGGCAGCGCCTCGACCACGGTCACCGCGGCGCCCATTTTGGCGAACGCCATGCCGAGTTCCAGCCCGATATAGCCGCCGCCGACCACGGCGAGCTTTTTCGGCACCTCGCCGAGAGCCAGCGCTTCTGTGGATGAAATCACCGGGCCGCCGAACGGCAGGAACGGCAGTTCCACCGTCGCCGAGCCGGTGGCGATCACAACCGTTTCGGCGCGGATGATCTGGGTGCCGGTCTCGGTCTCGACCGCGACGGTCTTGCCGTCGCGGAACGTCGCCCAGCCATAGACGGTCTTGACCTTGGCCTTCTTCAGTAGCCCGGCAACGCCCCCGGTCAGCCGGCTAACAATGCCGTCCTTCCACGCAACCGTCTTGCCGAGATCGAGCACGGGCGCTGCTACCGAGATGCCGAGCGGACTGCTGCCGCCGGCCATATGCGCGACCTTCTCGAACTCTTCCGCCGCATGGATCATCGCCTTGGACGGGATGCAGCCGACATTGAGACAGGTGCCGCCCGGTTTGCCGGCTTCAACGATCACCGTATCGATGCCGAGCTGGCCGGCACGGATAGCGCAGACGTAGCCGCCGGGCCCGGCGCCGATGACCAGCAGCTTGCAGGAGATTTCTTTCATGGCGTGACCCTTTGATGCGAGGGAATGTTCCGTCGCGATCCTTCGCGCCCCCCTCTGTCCTGCCGGACATCTCCCCCACGAGGGGGGAGATCAGCAGCTTCTTCGCTTCGCTCATTCCTGCAACGATGGAGATTGGCGAAACCCTGCGTGACGTCCAATCTCCCCCCTTGTGGGGGAGATGCCTGGTAAGGCAGAGGGGGGCGCTGTCCCGCCGTCATCTCGGTCGTTCCGCCCCTCAATCCACAAATATCAGCGCTGGCGTCTCAATCAGCGCCTTGATGCGCTGCACAAACACCGCCGCGTCCCAGCCGTCGACCACCCGGTGGTCGAAGCTCGACGACAGGTTCATCATCTTGCGCGGGATGAACTGGGTGCCGTCCCAGACCGGCCGCACCATCATCTTGTTGACGCCGACGATCGCCACCTCAGGATGATTGATGACCGGCGTCGTCGCCACGCCGCCCATGGCGCCGAGCGAGGTGATGGTGATGGTCGATCCCGACAGCTCGTCGCGGCTGGCCGTGCCGGACTTCGCCGCTTCGGCCAGGCGGTTGAGCTCGGCCGCGCAATCCCAGAGGTCGCGCGCCTCGGCGTGCTTGACCACCGGCACCACCAGGCCCGACGGCGTCTGCGCGGCAATGCCGATATGGACGCCGCCATGCTGATGGATGATGCCGGCCTCGTCGTCGAACAGCGCGTTGATGTTGGGCTGGTCGGCAATCGCCTTGACCATCGCCCGCATCAGGAACGGCAGCAGCGTCAGCTTCGGCCTCTCCACACCCTTGCGCTTTTCCTTGTTGAGCGCCGCGCGCAACTCCTCAAGTGCTGTGACGTCGATCTCCTCGACATAGGTGATGTGCGGGATGCGTGACTTCGCCAGCGACATTTTTTCGGCGATCTTGCGCCTGAGACCGATGACCTTGATATCCTCGACGCTGTCATTGCGCGCCAGACCCGACGCCTTCGCCACCTGCGGCCCGCGCGCGAGAAAGGCCTCGATATCTTCGTGGCTGATGCGGCCGGCAGGGCCGGTACCCGACACCTGGCGCAGATCGATCCCCGCCTCCTTCGCCCTGAGCCGGATGGCGGGCGACGCCAGGGGCTTTTCGCCCTCCGGGCGCGGCGCGCCGGAGGGTGCCGCACCTTTAGATGTCGGCGCAGCACCCCCACCCTTAGCCCCTCCCCACAAGGGGGAGGGGGATTCAGTCTCAGCTGCCCGTGCGCTTTTGGCTGCTGGTGCAGGTGGTGGCGACTTGGCGTCGGATTTCGTGGCCGAAACGCCTCCCTCTTGTGGGGGTCCGGAGGACGGGCGAGACCCGTGGCTCGCCCCGGCAGGGGTGGGGGTCGGTGCCGCCGTGACCTCTGACGATTTCGAGCCTTCGGCGACATTGCCCTCCCCCGCCACTTTCAGCCGCACGATGGGCGAGCCGATCGCCACCGTGTCGCCGATCTCGGCGCCCAGCCACAGGATCTCGCCATCGACCGGCGAAGGTATTTCCACCGTCGCCTTGTCGGTCATCACGGCGGCGAGCAAAGCGTCCTCGCGCACGAGGTCGCCGACCTTGACGTGCCATTCCACAAGTTCGGCCTCGGCGACGCCTTCACCGACATCCGGCAGCTTGATGATGTGTTCGCCCATCCCTAGGCTCCCATGGTTTCGAGAAGCGCGCGGCCGACACGGGCCGGCCCCGGGAAATAATCCCATTCCTGCGCATGCGGGTAGGGCGTGTCCCAACCGGTAACGCGCGCCACCGGCGCTTCCAGATGGTAGAAACAATTTTCCTGCACCAGCGCCGACAGCTCGGCGCCGAAGCCGGAGGTCAGTGTCGCCTCGTGCACGACGACGCAGCGTCCGGTCTTCTTCACCGAAGCGACTATCGCGTCGAGATCGAGCGGCAGCAGGGTCCGCAAATCGATGATCTCGGCATCGATGCCGGTTTCTTCCACGGCCGCCTGCGCGACATAGACCATGGTGCCGTAGGCGAGCACGGTGACGGCCGAGCCCGCCCGGCGGATCGCCGCCTTGCCGAGCGGCACCGTGTAATGGCCGTCGGCGACCTCGCCCAGTTCATGCTTCGACCATGGCGTCACCGGTCGGTCGTGATGGCCATCGAACGGTCCGTTATAGAGCCGCTTCGGCTCCAGAAAAATCACCGGATCGGGATCCTCGATCGCCGCGATCAGCAGCCCCTTGGCATCATGAGGATTGGACGGCACCACCGTCTTCAGCCCCGACACATGGGTGAACAGCGCTTCCGGGCTCTGGCTGTGCGTCTGGCCGCCAAAGATGCCGCCGCCGGTCGGCATGCGGACCACGATCGGGCAGGTGAAATCGCCGTTCGAGCGGTAGCGCAGGCGTGCTGCTTCCTGCGTCAGCTGGTCGTAAGCCGGGTACATGTAGTCGGCAAACTGAATTTCCACGCATGGCTTCAGCCCATAGGCGGCCATGCCGATGGCGGAGCCGACAATGCCGGATTCGTTGATCGGCGCATCGAAGCAGCGGGTCTTGCCGTACTTCGCTTGCAGGCCTGCCGTGCAGCGGAAGACACCCCCGAAGAAGCCGACATCCTCGCCATAGACGATGACGCGTTCGTCGCGCGCCATCGACACGTCCATGGCGTCGCGGATCGCCTCGATCATGGTCCGTCTCGGCATGGTCAGACTCCCGCCTGCTGGCGCTGGCGCCTGAGATGCGGCGGCATCTCGGCAAACACGCCCTCGAACATCTCGCGCGTCGACGGCTTGCCGCCGGCATGCAGCGTGCCGTGGCCTTCAGCTTCCTTCTGCGCCGCGATCACCGTCTCGAGGATTTCCGCTTCGGCCTGGGCGTGACGCTCGTCCGACCAGACGCCGCGTTGGATCAGATGGTTCTTCAGCCGCATCACCGGATCGCCGAGCGGCCAGGCGTCGGATTCCGTCTTCGGCCGATAGGCCGACGGATCGTCCGAGCTCGAATGCGCGCCGGCACGGTAGGTGACATATTCGATCAGCGTCGGCCCGAGATTCTGCCGCGCCCGCTCCGCCGCCCATTTGGCCACGGCATGCACGGCGAGATAATCATTGCCGTCAACGCGCAGCGCCGGAATGCCGAAGCCGAGGCCGCGCGCGGCAAAGGTGCCGGAGCCGCCACGCGCAATGCCTTGAAACGTCGAGATCGCCCACTGGTTGTTGACGACGTTGAGGATGACCGGCGCCTTGTACGTCGAGGCGAACACCAGTGCGGAATGGAAATCGGATTCGGCCGTCGAGCCGTCGCCGATCCACGCCGCCGCGATTTTCGAATCGTTGCTGATAGCGGAAGCCATCGCCCAGCCGACCGCCTGGATGTATTGCGTCGCCAGATTGCCGGAGATCGAGAAGAAGCCATGCTCCTTCGACGAATACATGATCGGCAGCTGCCGCCCTTTGAGCGGATCGGCCTCGTTGGAATAGATCTGGTTCATCATCGTGACCATCGGATAGCCGTCGGCGATGAGCAGGCCGGCTTGCCGATAGGTCGGGAAATTCATGTCGCCTGGCGCCAGCGCCTTGCGGAAAGCGCAGCTCACCGCCTCCTCGCCCAGATGCTGCATGTAGAACGAGGTCTTGCCCTGGCGCTGCGCCATCTGCATGCGCGCATCGAAGCTGCGCAGCGTCATCATGTGGCGCAACCCCTCGAGCAGCTCCTCGTCGGTGAGCAGCCCGGCCCATGGCCCGACCGCCTCACCGGTGCGGTTGAGCACGCGGATGATCGAAAACGCCATGTCGCGGATTGTGCGCGGATCGACATCGATGTCCGGTCGCGGCACCGAGCCCGCCTTGGGGATAGGCACGTTGGAGAAGTCGGGCGTTCCGCCCGGCCGCACTTCCGGCTCCGGCACATGAAACCGCAACATCCCAGCATCGGTCATGACCATGGTCCTCCCATTTGCTGCGGTGATATTTGCACATCCGCGCGCCCGGCACAGCGCCAATTCATGGGGCGCCGCAACCCATACGGCGTCACGGCCGGCAGGCGACCGCAAGATGCAGATATGTCGGCGAAATTTCTTGTCGATGTTGGGGAGCGGCGCGCAATTAGGCGCAAAGTTTTGCAGGATTTCCAGCAGATAGTCACTTCACGGCCTCCGGGAGAGATGAACGCATCAAGGTCGGCGAACTGGCGCTTTCCTCTCCCCCGTCGATCGGGGGGAGAGGTGTCGAGCGAAGCTCGACGGAGTGGGGGTCGACCCTTGGGCGCTAGGCAACGCTTGAGATAGTGCCCTTCCTTTGTCCGTTCGCGGCGATTGCCAGGTGGTTCCCCCACTCCGTCTCGGCTTCGCCGAGCCACCTCTCCCCCCTCCGGAGGGAGAGGAAGGCAAAAGGGTCTCGAACTCTCTGGAGAACGTTCACTCCGCCCTCTCCCCATGCTAACCACCGCTAATGGCGCAGAAAAAAGGATACGAAGTCGATTCGTGGCTGGCGAAGCCGGACGCGCGCATATCGATCGTCCTGCTTTACGGACCCGACCGCGGCTTGGTCGCCGAGCGGGCCAAAGCCTTTGCCGCGAAAACCGGCCTGTCGCTCGACGATCCGTTCTCAGTCGTCCGGCTCGATGGCGCGGAGGTCGATCGCGACCAGGGCCGGCTGCTGGACGAAGCCCGGACCGTGCCGATGTTCTCCGACCGGCGGCTTCTGTGGGTGCGCAACGCCAGCGGCCAGAAGCCGCTGGCTGAGGACGTCAAGGCGCTGACCGCGGAGCCCGCGCGCGACGCGATCATTCTCATCGAGGTCGGCGACCTGAAAAAAGGCGTCGGGCTGCGCGCCGTGGTCGAGGCGGCCGACAACGCCATGGCGCTGCCATGCTATGCCGATGAAGCGCGCGACATCGACAGCGTCATCGACGACGAGTTGCGCAAGGCCGGCATGTCGATGGCGCTCGACGCACGCCAGGCGCTGCGCCGCAATCTCGGCGGCGACCGGCTGGCCTCACGCGGTGAGATCGAAAAACTGGTGCTTTATGCCCACGGCCAGAAGGACATCAGCCTCGACGACGTAAGGGCGATGTCCGGCGACGTCTCCGGCGCCTCCTTCGACGACGCGGTCGATGCTGTGCTGGAGGGCAGGATCGGTGACTTCGACACCGCCTTCACCCGCCACTGCCTGTCCGGCGGCCATCCTTTCCTGGTACTGTCCTCGGCGATGCGGCAGCTGCAGCAGCTTCAGGTCATGCGCGGCCAGATGGACACCGCCGGCCGCAACGCCGCCTCGGCAGTGGCCGGCGCCCGTCCACCGGTGTTTTTCTCGCGGCGCAAGCTGGTGGAGAAGGCGCTGGAGCGCTGGAACGTCGAGGCGCTCAGCCGCGCGCTGAACCGGCTGCAATCGGCCGTGCTGCAGACCAGGCGCAGGCCGGATTTGTCGGAAGCGCTGGCGCGGCAGGCGCTGCTCGGCATTGCGGTGGAGAGCGCGAGGCTGGCGCAGCGGTGATCTCCCCCCTTGAGGGGGAGATGTCGCCAAAGGCGACAGAGGGGGTCGCGGCGCGTGGAGCGCTGGCGCCTTTCGCAACGACAAACGAGGTCGGCCGCTTGATGGGAGACGACCCTTCTGGCCTGCCGGCCATCTCCCCCTCAAGGGGGGAGATCAGCAGTTCGATCCCTTCGGCAATCCCCAATAAAAAGAAGGGCCGGCAACCGCCAAGCCCTTTCTTCATCCTAAGCCAGAACTTCATTCGCCGGCTAAATATGGCGCAACCCCAACCCTCTACCGCTCGTCCTTCAACCGCCGGCATAGCTCGTCGAGCTGCTCCAGACTGCGGTAGTCCACGCGGATCGCGCCGCCCTTGCCCTTGTGCTCGATGGTCACGATCATGCCGATCGTGTTGGTCATCAGCCTTTCCAGCGCCAGCGTGTCGGCATCCTTGCCCGATGCGGCGTGTGCTGGTTTTGCCTTGGGCGGCGTGCCGCCCGCCGGCATTTGCGCCAGCGCCTCAGCCTGGCGCACCGAAAGCCCTTCTTCGACGATCTGCTTGGCTAGCCCGGCGGGATCCTGCGCCGTCACCAGCGTCCGGGCATGGCCGGCCGACAGCGCGCCGTCGACCAGCATGTCGCGGATCACGTCGGGCAGCTTCAGCAGCCGCAGCGTGTTGGCGACGTGGCTGCGGCTCTTGCCGATGACATTGCCGAGGTCGGCCTGTGTGTAGCCGTGGTCGTCGATCAACTGCTGGTAACCCAGCGCCTCTTCGACCGGGTTGAGGTCCGTGCGCTGCACGTTTTCTATGATCGCCAGTTCCAGCGCTGTGCGGTCGTTGACGTCGCGCACGATGATCGGGATCTCGGTCAGCCCGGCTCGCTGCGCCGCCCGCCAGCGGCGCTCGCCGGCGATGATCTCGTAGCGCCCGGCCTGCGTGGGCGAAGGCCGCGCCACCACCGGCTGCACCACGCCATGCTCGCGGATCGACTGCGCGAGATCGGTGAGGTCGGCGTCGCCAAAGTACCGGCGCGGGTTTTTCGGGTTCGGGCTCAGGAACTCTATCGGCACCTTGCCGTCGGCATTCAGGCCTGGCTTTTCGGCCGCTGCCGGGCGATCTATTTCGCCGATCAGCGCCGCCAATCCGCGGCCCAGTCTCTTTCTCGAAAGGTCTTCGCTCATCTCAATTCCAGATTCTTGATCGTTTCGGTAACGGATCGGCTTTGTTTATCGACCCTGCCTAATCAAGCAGCGCGCAATTTGCGCTCGCGGCGGATCACTTCGGACGCCAGCTGCAGATAGGCCTGGCTGCCCGAGCATTTCAGGTCATAGAGGATTGCCGGCTTGCCATAGGAGGGCGCCTCGGACACTCGCACATTCCTAGGAATGATGGTCTCGTAGACCTTGTCGCCCATATGTGCCCGCACGTCCTGCACCACCTGGTTGGCGAGGTTGTTGCGGCCGTCATACATGGTCAGCACGATGCCCTGGATGATCAGGTCTGGATTGATCGAACGACGCACCTGCTCCACCGTTTCCAGGAGTTGGCTTAGCCCTTCCAGCGCGAAGAACTCGCACTGCAGCGGCACAAGAACAGAATCGGCTGCCGCCATTGAATTTAAAGTCAAAAGGTTGAGCGAGGGCGGGCAGTCGATCAGCACATAGCCGAACGGCGCACCGCGCTCGGTGGCGGCGCGGAGCGCGTTGCGCAGCTTAAGCACGCGATCCGGCGCCGAGGCGATTTCCATCTCGATGCCGAGCAGATCGAGCGTCGACGGCACGATCGACAGGCCGGGCACCGCAGTCGGAATGGCGGCCTCTTCCAGGCCCAGTTCGCCGGTCAGCACATCGTAGGACGAGACGGTGCGGTCCTTGCGGTCGATACCGAGACCCGTCGAGGCATTGCCTTGCGGGTCGAGATCGACGATCAGCACCTTTTCGCCGATCGCGGCCAGCGCCGTGGCCAGATTGATGGCGGTGGTGGTCTTGCCGACTCCGCCCTTCTGGTTGGCGACGGTGATGATGCGAGGTCCGGTTTTCATGGGTCTGTGCCAGGTATTCATGTGGGCCAGGTATTCATTGCGTCGCCAAGGTTGCGAAGGAGAGCTTACGCCGTCCGCAGATCGGTCACTTCGAGGATGACGCCATGGGCGTCGGTCATGCTCGGATGTTCTACCAGATCGAAAGCCCAGCGGTGAGTGCTTTCTTCCACCTCGGAGCGGTAATCCCGGCCTTTGTGGAACAGCGCCCGCGATCCCTTGGTCAGCCACGGCGCCGACAGATCGAGCAGCGCCGGCAGCGCGGCAAGCGCCCGCGCCGTGATGATTTCCGGTGCGGAAACAAGCGCATAGCTGTCGTCGATGCGCCGGGCGACGACCCGTGCCGGCAAACCGAACTGGCCAATGACCGCCTGTAAAAACGATGCTTTCTTGCGGTTGCTCTCGACCAGATCGATCGACGCGCCATCGCGTTCGACCAGCAGGAAGGCCAATACCAGGCCCGGAAAACCGCCGCCCGAACCGAGATCGGCCCAGCATTTGGCCCGCGGTGCGATTCGCGCCAGCTGCGCGCTATCCAGAATATGGCGGCCCCAGACATCGTCCAGCGTCGACGGCGCGGCCAGATTGATGCTGCGGTTCCATTTCAGGAACAACCGTTCGAACGTCACCAACCGATCGAATGTTTCACGTGAAACCGGTCCCGCGGCCTCTTGCAGGCTCGCCCATGAGGCAGCGCTCACGCAACGGCCCTTTGGGCGGCCGATTCGGCGTTGCGGACGTGCGCGACGATGATGGCCAGCGCCGCCGGCGTCATGCCTTCCATACGCTGCGCGTCAGCGATCGACCGGGGCTGACGCGTTAGCATCTTCTGCTTCAGCTCATTGGACAGGCCAGGAACATCGGCGAAATCCACCGACGCCGGGATCAGCCGGCTTTCCTCGCGGCGGATCTGTCCGACATCCGCCTGCTGGCGATCGAGGTAAACCGAATATTTCGCTTCCGTTTCGAGCCGCTCGGCGGTTTTGGGGTCGATTGCGCCAAAGGCCGGCACAACACGGGCCAGCCAAGCGATATCGACGCCGGGATAAGCAAGCAATTCATAAGCGGAGCGGCGCACGCCGTCCCTGTTGATCTCCAGCCCATGCCGCGCCGCTTCGTTGGGCGTCATCGTCGTCGCAACTGCGAGTTCGCGCGCCCTATCAAGATCCTGTGTGACTTGATTGAACCGCTGCGTCCGCTCCGGCGACACGATACCAAGCCGATTTGCCAGAGGCGTAAGCCTTTCATCGGCATTGTCGGCGCGCAGCGATAGGCGAAACTCCGCCCGCGAAGTGAACATGCGGTAGGGCTCGGCAATGCCGCGGCTGGTGAGGTCGTCGACCATCACACCGATATAGGCTTCGGTGCGGCTGAGCACGATTTGGTCGTCGGCCGCCGCCTTGCGCGCGGCGTTGAGCCCGGCGAGCAGGCCCTGCGCTCCGGCTTCTTCATAACCGGTGGTGCCGTTGATCTGACCGGCTAGGAAAAGCCCCGCAATACGTTTGGCCTCAAGCGTCGGCTCCAACTCGCGCGGATCGACATGGTCGTATTCGATGGCGTAGCCGGGCTGCAGCATGGTCGCCCGCTCCAGGCCCGGGACCGTCCTCAGAATGTCGAGCTGGACGTCTTCGGGCAGGGAGGTCGAAATGCCATTGGGGTAGACCGTGTCGTCGTCCAGCCCTTCCGGCTCGAGGAAAATCTGGTGGCCTTCGCGATCGCCGAACTTGACGATCTTGTCTTCGATCGACGGGCAATAGCGTGGTCCGACTCCCTCTATCGAGCCGGAATACATGGCGGAGCGGCCGAGATTGGCGCGGATCAGCTCGTGCGTCGCCGGTGTCGTACGCGTGATGCCGCAATGGATTTGCGGATTCTTGATTGTGTCGGTGAGCAGCGAGAACGGCACTGGATGTTCGTCGGCCGCCTGGCTTTCCAGCGACGCCCAGTCGATGGTGCGGCCATCGAGCCGCGGCGGCGTGCCGGTCTTCAGCCGTCCAAGCGCGAAACCGGCGCGGCTCATCGTCGCCGACAGGCCAAGGCTCGCTTGCTCGTTCATCCGCCCGGCGACAATCTTCCTGTCGCCAATGTGGATGAGGCCGCGAAGAAAAGTGCCGGTGGTCAGGACGACTGCACCGCACGCCAACCGGCGCCCGTCGGCCAGGAGCACAGCGGCGATCCGTCCTTCTTCGATCTCGAAATCCAAGACTTCGCCTTCGACGACGTCGAGACCGTTCTGCTGCCGAATCGCTTCCTGCATGGCCAGCCGGTAAAGCTTGCGGTCGGCCTGCGTGCGCGGCCCGCGCACGGCAGGGCCTTTGCGGCGATTAAGCAGGCGGAATTGGATGCCGGCAGCATCGGCGATGCGGCCCATCAGCCCGTCCATGGCGTCGATCTCACGCACCAGATGGCCCTTCCCGAGGCCGCCGATCGCCGGATTGCAGGACATGACACCGATCGTGTCGAAGCGCAGCGTGATCAGCGCGGTCCTGGCACCGGCGCGCGCGGCAGCGCTCGCAGCCTCGCACCCGGCATGGCCACCGCCCACCACAACCACATCATAGTGATCGATCATTGTCCCTTCCAGATTCAGAGATTTCCCGACACATGTCCCCACGAGAGGACGCTGTCAAGGATTGCAGGTTGATTCGTTCACGGGGAACGGATTGCTGAAAGCCGCAGAGGTGTTTCACGTGAGTCAGGGAAGCGGCGACAATTACTCGGCTGGCGCTGCCCCTCATCTGCCTGCCGGCATCTTCTCCCGATGAACACGGAGGAGCTCAAGCGCTGGCGCGTTTCGGTGGTTGGCGAAATCCTGGATAATAGTATCTTTCTCCCCGTCACTGCACGTGAGAAATGCCCGGGAGGACAATGAGGGGCGGGGCCGGCCTTCGGCACTTGCCGTTTTTGCCAAACTCCTCATTTCACGTGAAACACGCACTAGGGCGGCCCCCTGTGTTTCACGTGAGTCACTCACACAGCGCGCCCCCCTGTTTCACGTGAGTCACTTTCCAATGCAAAACTGCGAAAAGATTACGTCCAGCAGGTCCTCGACATCCACCGCGCCGACAATCCGGCCGAGCCGGTCCGCCGCAAGACGCAGCTCCTCCGCCCGCAGCTCCTGGCCGCGCTCTTGCCCCGACAAAGCCGAGATCAGAAAGCGTCTGGTCTCATTGAGCAGCTCCACATGCCGCAACCGAGACGGCAGGATGTCACCGGCATCGCCGATAGCAGCCGCGGCGCGCCTGCCGATCTCGGCCAGGAGTTCAGCCAACCCAGTGCCGTCCACCGTCGAGATCAACGCATCATACGCCTCCAATCGCGGCGAACCTTTCAAGAGATCGACCTTGGTGCCGATTCTCAAGGCCGGGGCCTCGACAGGCATGTTGCCGATCGCACTCGGGTCCGCCAGATCTTCCAGCAACAGCACCAGGTCAGCCGTGTGCGCCTTGGCCCGCGCCTTTTCGATACCGATCGCTTCGATCTTGCCGGGCGCCTCGCGCAGGCCCGCGGTGTCGGTTACCCTGACCCGCACTCCGTGGACATCCAGCACCACTTCGAGCAAGTCCCGCGTCGTGCCGGGCTCGTCGGTAACAATCGCCGCCTCACGCCTGGCCAGCGCGTTGAACAGGCTGGATTTGCCGGCGTTCGGTGCACCGAGGATGACAACCTCAAGCCCGTCACGGATGATCTCGGCGGCATGGAAGCCATCGACATGCCGGCCGATCTCCCCCACCATTGCGCGCACATCGGACCAAACCGTGTCCGAAACGGAACCGGGCACGTCGTCTTCGTCGGCGAAGTCGATTTCCGCCTCGATCATGGCCCGTGCATGGATCAGGCGATGGCGCCAGCCAAGATAGAGTTCGCTTTGCACTCCTTCGGCATTCTGCACGGCAAAGCGCCGCTGCGCTTCGGTTTCGGCGTTGACCAGATCGGCCAACGCCTCCGTCTCGACCAGATCCAGCTTGCCGTTGAGAAGAGCCCGGCGCGTAAATTCCCCAGGCTCCGCATGACGCAGGCCGTCAAAGCCGGCGACGATCTCCAGCATCTTGCCGGCGACGGCGCGGCCGCCATGGACGTGGAACTCGGCGACATCCTCGCCGGTAAAACTGTTCGGCCCAGGAAAAAACAGCACCAGGCCGTTGTCGATAAGCGACCCGTCCACCGTTCGGAGCTTGCGCAGGGTCGCACACCGGTCCTTGACCGTGCCACCAGCCACCGTTTCGACAACGAATCGAGTCCTCGGTCCGGAAATGCGGATGACAGCGATGCCGGCGGGCAGGCGCCCGCTGGAAAGCGCAACGATCGAATCGCCCGAAATCATTTGCCCGTTCTCACCGGTCGCCTAGGTGTCAACAATCCCACAGTGTCGCGGCCGTCATGAACCGGCTGTCCGTCAATATCAAGGTCGATCGCGAGAGCGACCGGATTACCAAATCTGTATAGCCGCCTTGTCATCCATGTGCGAGCAGGCGGGTCCTAATCCCGACGCCAAGCAGTTCTGGGCGGGCCAGCAAGCCCTACGGCTGGCCGGCATCGTTAACACCTGTTCCTGGCCCGGAACCGTGAAGCTGGAGCCCATCTCCCCATGGGGAAAGCCTCGTTCCGGTTGCGAATCGGAAATCCCGACCCGCGTCACGCCGATCGTCGCCCGATTGGGACGGATGCGAATCGACTTAACATTGGCCAGTGGCATCCGGCCGCCGACGGCAGACCGGGGCTATGCACCGCTATCATGCCGGTGGCGACGGATTCCGTAGGAACCGAGCCGCTGCTGCGACGCCGGTAGCTCAACCCGTGTTTCCGTCCAACGCCGAAGGAAGCGGCTTCACATCAATGGATGGCGGCCGCGGCCGGAACAGCAAATCCTTGGCTGCGACCACCGCTCCGACCGTGATCAGGATGCAAGCAACAGCCACCGACCAGTGAAACACACCAAAGCCTGCCAGCAGAAGCACGAGGACCGAGAAGAGGGGCGCGGCATAGGAGAGGGCGCCGAGGATCATGATGTCGCCGTGCTTGCAGCCATAGTCCCAGGCGTAAAAGCCCGCGCCTAGCGGTATTACGCCCAAGATGACGATGGCGCTCCACTGCGTCGCCGTCTGTGGCCAGACGGTAGCCTCAAGCGTCAGGTGCAGCACCAAGGCGACCGCAGCGGTGATGAAGCAGTAACCGGCGACGACATCGGTCGGCACCTTGCCAAAGCGGCGCGATAGAACCGAATAGCCGGCCCAGATGAAAGCGCAGAACAGCGCGATGACATGCCCCTTCATCACACCATTGGCCAGTCCGATCGTGCCGCCCTTGGTGATCACCACAATGGCGCCGGCAAGGCCGAGCACGACGCCGGCGATGTGATGGGCCCTAAGCTTTTCTCCAGGCAGGAAGGCGGCAAAGACGACGATCAGCAACGGCCAGAGATAGGCGATCAGGCTGACCTCGACCGGCGGCGCCGACTGGATGGCGAAGAAATAGGCGCAGTGATAGATGCACAGCCCCGCTGTGCCGAGCGCCCAGACCTGCCACGGCTGGCGCAGCGACTTGGTCGCCGCCGGACGGACAAGCCAGCTCGACGCGCCGGCCAACCCGCCAAGCAGAAACGTCATCGCCGCCAGCTGAAAGGGCGGAATCGGTCCAGCCGCAGTCGAAAGCAGCGCCAGGAACGACCATGTCAGAATGGCCGAGAAGCCGATCAGGGTCGGGATTGTTTTCTTCATGCGGCCTCCGATCTTCGAGACGGGATTACTCGCATGACGACGGCGATGGAAATTGCCGCCCAAGGCCACGCCCTGTCGGAAATGCGACCTGTTTGCCCCCGCAATGAAAAACCCCGTCCCGGTTTCATGCATGACCGATGATCCGGTGAAACTGCTTACGTGTTCATTGAATCGAAGAAATCGGCGTTGGTCTTGGTCTGCTTCAGCTTGTCTATCAGGAACTCGATCGCGTCGGTGGTTCCCATCGGCGCCAGGATGCGGCGCAGGACGAAGATCTTCTGCAGATCCTGCTTGGAGACCAGCAGGTCCTCCTTGCGGGTGCCTGACTTCAAGATGTCCATGGCCGGGTAGATGCGCTTGTCGGCGACCTTGCGGTCGAGCTGG
The DNA here is from genome assembly GCF_040323095.1 of Mesorhizobium sp. M0058. Classification (NCBI taxonomy): domain Bacteria; kingdom Pseudomonadati; phylum Pseudomonadota; class Alphaproteobacteria; order Hyphomicrobiales; family Phyllobacteriaceae; genus Mesorhizobium; species Mesorhizobium sp. M0058. The sequence continues at coordinate 177,360 of NZ_JAMYUQ010000012.1, read as the reverse complement.
ATTTCGCAGTTGCCGGTGCCCTTGAACTCTTCGAAGATGACTTCGTCCATGCGGCTGCCGGTGTCGATCAGCGCGGTGGCGATGATCGTCAGCGAGCCGCCTTCCTCGATGTTGCGGGCCGCGCCGAAGAAGCGCTTCGGCCGCTGCAGCGCGTTGGCGTCGACACCGCCGGTCAGCACCTTGCCGGAGGACGGCACAACGGTGTTGTAGGCACGGCCGAGGCGGGTGATCGAATCGAGCAGAATAACGACGTCGCGGCCATGCTCGACCAGGCGCTTGGCCTTTTCGATGACCATTTCGGCGACCTGGACGTGGCGCACCGCCGGTTCGTCAAAGGTCGAGGACACGACCTCGCCCTTCACCGAACGCTGCATGTCGGTCACTTCTTCTGGCCGTTCGTCGATCAGAAGTACGATCAGATAGCATTCCGGATGATTGGCCGTGATCGAGTGGGCGATATTCTGCATCAGCACCGTTTTACCGGTACGCGGCTGCGCGTTGATGAGCGCGCGCTGTCCCTTGCCGATCGGCGCCACCAGGTCGATCACCCGCGACGAGATGTCCTTGCCGGTCGGATTGTCGATCTCCATCTTCAGCCGCTTGGTCGGATAGAGCGGCGTCAGATTGTCAAAATGGATCTTGTGACGGATCTTTTCGGGATCGTCGAAATTGATCGTGTTGACCTTGAGAAGGGCGAAATAGCGCTCGCCCTCTTTTGGGCTGCGGATCGGCCCTTCGACGGTATCGCCGGTCTTCAAGGAGAAGCGGCGGATCTGCGAGGGCGAGATGTAGATATCGTCGGGACCCGGCAGATAATTGGCGTTGGCTGAGCGCAGGAAGCCGAAACCGTCCTGCAGCAACTCGACCACACCGTCGCCGATGATCTCGACGTCCTGGGCGGCCAGTTTCTTCAGGATGGCAAACATCAGTTCCTGCTTGCGCATGACGCTGGCGTTTTCCACTTCGAGCGATTCGGCATAGGCGATCAGCTCTGGCGGCTTCTTGTTCTTGAACTCTGCGAGTTTCATTTCTTGCATAGACGGACTCTGAATCTGCTTTGGGGAAAATATATCGGCTGGATGCGATAAATGCCGGGCGCGGCCGAAAGCAATCAAGGGCGGCGCATGACGGGAAGGAAGACCCGTCTTTTATCGTCGGTCGGGGGAAAGAGCAAGCTGCGTTTTGTCGACCGAAATGGGCCTAGAACGGCTTGACGATAACCAGGATGACGATGGCGATCATCAGCAATGTGGGGATCTCGTTGACGATTCGCCAGTGCCGCGCCGGTTTTTCATTGCGGTCCTCGGCGAATTTCCTGACAGCACCGGCCAGATAGCCATGCACGCCCGACAGCAACAGCACCAAGCCCATCTTGGCGTGCAGCCAGCCGCCGTGAAAGCCAAACACTTTCCAGGCAAGCCAAAGCCCGAACACCCAGGTGACGATCATCGCCGGATTGATGATGCCGCGCAGCAGACGCCGCTCCATCACCTTGAAGGTCTCCGATTGGACGGACCCCTTCTCTGCGTCGGCGTGGTAGACCAGCAATCGCGGCAGATAGAGCATGCCGGCCATCCAGGAGATGACGGCCAGGATATGGATTGCCTTCGCCCAGGGATAGAAACCCTCAGGCGCAAAGAAAAACAAAAGTGCGGTGAGAACAACCAGCACTCCGATGCCGATGGTCATGCGCATCATCGCCCCACGAGTGCTGTTGCCGCCCGTATTATCCGATTGAGCCATCAGCGTGTCGCGCTCCGCACCTGCTTCACCATCGCCTCGACATGCGCCACCGGCGTCTCCGGCGTAATGCCATGGCCGAGATTGAAGATCAGCGGTCCGTCGCCCAGCGCCTTGAGGATCGCATCGACGCCGTCCGACAGGGCTTTGCCGCCAGCCACGAGCCGCAAGGGATCGAGATTGCCCTGGACCGCCCCTGAATGCTGCAGTTCGTTCGCAACCGACAGGGGCACGGTCCAGTCGATCCCCAGCCCCGTCACCCCGGTCTTCTCACGATAGGTCTCGTAGCGGGCGCCGGCGCCCTTGGGAAAGCCTATGATCGGAACATCGCGATGAACCGCACGAACTTGCCTGACGATCTCCGCCACCGGTTGCACGCAGAACTGCTCGAAAGACGCATCATCAAGCACGCCGGACCAGGAATCGAAAATCTGCACCACGTCGGCACCGGCTTCGATCTGGCGGATCAAATAGGCCGCGGAGTGATCGGCGAGCACTTTCAGGAGATGCTTGAAGGCCGTCGGTTCGCGATAGGCAAACAGCCGCGCCGGCGCTTGGTCGGGTGTGCCGTGGCCAGCGATCATGTAGGTCGCCACCGTCCACGGCGCGCCGCAGAAGCCGATCAGCGTGGTCTCGTCAGGCAATCTTGCCCGCAGCCGGCGAACCGTTTCGTAGACCGGTTCGAGATTCACGTGAAACGTTTCACTGTTGAGAGCCGAAATCTCAGCTGCAGTGATTGGCGTCAGCAGCGGCCCGCGGCCCTCCTCGAAGCGGACATCGCGTCCCAGCGCATGCGGCACGACCAGAATGTCAGAGAACAGGATCGAGGCATCGAAGCCGAAGCGCTCGATCGGCTGCAGCGTCACTTCGACAGCCAGATCAGGATTGTAGCAAAGATCGAGAAAGGACCCGGCGCGCTTTCTGGTCTCGCGGTACTCCGGCAAATAGCGCCCGGCCTGGCGCATCATCCAGAGCGGCGGCGGAAACACTGCCTCGCCTCTCAGCACGTCCAGCACGATGCGGTTCTCGGGCATTGAGCGCTCTCTTCCCTGCCTTCTCTATAATTGAATAGTCTATTTCTAGAATCTTCTGATTCTAAGAGTCTGTTGGTATCGGTGGTTGTCACCTGTCCCGCTTTGCCTTGGAAAAGGCCAGCCAGCATTTTGTCGCGTGTTTCTTCCGCGGGATTGGCAATGAGTGTGGATGACCAGGATTCCATCACTGGAGTCAATGGTTTGGCGTAGCCGCTGAAAAACCGCCTCTGTGGATGAAGCGCTGGCAAAAACGCCCGTCCCCAGATTTGTCCCCAACCGCACAGTGAAGCTGACAGCGCATCGAATTGTGGACAACTGGCCTTCTGATACAGTCGCCTCCAGCCGGTCGCCTTTGCGGCCCCGGTTTATCCACACAAGCCCACAGCCTGAGGCGCCCCCTGTGAACAAACCCCAGAGCTTCTTTCATCTGCACCTGATTTCCGACGCCACCGGCGAGACGCTGCTGGCAGCCGGCCGAGCCGCCTCGGCGCAATACAAGGATGCGCGCGCCATAGAGCATATCTATCCGCTCATCCGCACCGAAAAGCAGGTGGCGAAAGTCTTCGAGGACATAGAGGAGGAACCGGGCATCATCCTCTACACCGTCGTCGACCAGAAGCTGGCGCGCGGTATTGACGAGCGCTGCGCCACCATGGGGCTGCCCTGCGTTTCGGTGCTGGAGCCGGTCCTCACCGTCTTCCAGTCCTATCTCGGCACGCCGGCCGGCCGCCGCGTCGGCGCCCAGCATGTGCTCGACGCCGATTATTTCCACCGTATCGACGCACTCAATTTTACGATGGAGCATGATGACGGCCAGCTGCCGCTCAACATGGACGACGCCGATGTCGTGCTGATCGGTATTTCCAGGACATCGAAGACGCCGACCAGCATCTATCTCGCCAACCGCGGCATCAAGACCGCCAACATCCCGATCGTGCTCGGCGTGCCCGTGCCCGAAAGCCTGGTCGCTGCCACCAAGCCGCTGATCGTCGGGCTGATCGCCACCGCCGAACGCATCTCGCATGTCCGGCAGAACCGCGTGCTCGGCAACAGCAGCACCTACGAAGCGACCGATTATGTCGACCATGCCTCGATCGCCGAAGAGCTCGCCTATGCCCGCCAGATCTGCACCCGCCACAATTGGCCGATGATAGACGTCAGCCGCCGTTCGATCGAAGAGACCGCGGCAGCCATTGTTGCCCTGCGGGGGAAGAATAGATGATGGGATGGCAACGCGACCTCCTGCCCCGATCAACCACAATCGACCAGGCCCAGAACCCATGACCGAAAAAATCATCCTTGCCTCCGGCAGCCCGTTCCGCAAAGCAATGCTCATCAATGCCGGGCTCGGCATCGAAGCGGTGCCTGCCGATGTCGACGAGCGTGCGCTCGAGGCGCCGTTGCAGGACAGCGGTGTGTCGCCGGAAGATGTCGCCCTGATACTCGCCGAAGCCAAGGCGACCGAGGTCAGCGAACGCAGACCGGGCGCCCTGGTGCTCGGCTGCGACCAGACTTTGTCACTGGGAGATGAAGTGTTCCACAAGCCGGCCGACATGGAAGGCGCCCGCCGCCATCTGTTGGCGCTGTCAGGCAAGACGCATCAGTTGAACAGCGCCGCCGTGCTCTGCCGCAACGGCAAGGTGCTGTGGCGCCATGTCGGCATCGCCAGCCTTACCATGCGCAAGCTCGATCCGGCCTTCGTCGGCCGGCACCTGGCCCGCGTCGGCGCCAAGGCGCTGTCGAGCGTCGGCGCCTACCAGATCGAGGGCGAAGGCATCCAGCTGTTCGAAAAGATCGAAGGCGATTATTTCACCATTGTCGGCCTGCCGCTGTTACCGGTGCTGGCGGAATTGCGTGCGCTCGGAGCCATCGATGGTTGAGAAAAAAGCTTTCGTCACCGGCCATCCGATCGCGCATTCGCGCTCGCCGAAGATCCACGGCTATTGGCTGAATACATACGGCATCGACGGCAGCTACCGTGCGATCGATGTCGCGCCGGCCGATTTTCCCGAGTTCCTCTCATCGCTCGAGGCCAATGGCTATCAAGGCGGCAACGTCACCATCCCGCACAAGGAAGCCGCCTTCGCCCAGGTCGAACGCCGCGACGAGGCGGCGGAGATGATCGGCGCGGTCAACATGCTGTGGCTGGACGACGGCGTGCTGTGGGGCGGCAATTCGGACTGGATCGGCTTTGCCGGCAATCTCGACGAGCATGCCCCGGGCTGGGAGAGAAACGCTCCGGCCGTGGTGCTCGGCGCCGGTGGCGCGTCGCGCGCGGTCATCCACGCGCTTAAATCGCGCGGCATCAAAGATATCCGCATCGTCAACCGCACATTGGCGCGGGCGCAGGAACTCGCCGACCGCTTCGGGGCCGGCGTCTCGGCGCATGGCGCGGTCGGCGACTTGCTTGGCGATGCCGGCTTGCTGATCAACACGACGGCACTTGGCATGCATGGCGATGCGACGCTGGCCGCCGATCCGGCCGGCCTGCCAGCTCACGCCATTGTCGCAGACATCGTCTATGTGCCGCTGGAAACACCGCTGCTTGCCGCTGCCCGCGCGAGAAATTTGAAGACGGTCGACGGGCTCGGCATGCTGTTGCACCAGGCTGTGCCCGGTTTCGAACGCTGGTTCGGCAAGATGCCGCAGGTCACTGCCGAACTGCGGCAGATGATCGTCGCCGACATCCTCGCCAAATGATGGGTTGCAAATGATGGGCGCCAAATGATGATCGTGCTTGGCCTCACCGGATCGATCGGCATGGGCAAGTCGACCACGGCGAAGATGTTCGTCGACGCCGGCGTGCCGGTGCATGATTCCGACGAGACCGTGCATCGCCTCTATGCCGGCAAGGCAGCACCTCTCGTCGAGGCGGCCTTTCCCGGCACCGTGATTGCCGGTTCGGTCGACCGCACCGAGTTGGCGCGCCGCGTGCTCGGCAACGCTGCTGCGCTGAAGACATTGGAGGCGATCGTCCATCCGCTGGTGCGGGCCGATGCCGATGCCTTTCTGGCAAGGCACCGCGCCGCCGGCGCGCCGCTCGTCGTGCTCGACATTCCGCTGCTGTTCGAAACCGGCGGCCGCAACCGTGTCGACAAGGTCGTCGTCGTCACCGCGCCGGCCGATATCCAGCGCGCCCGCGTGCTGGCGCGTCCTGACATGAGTGAGGAAAAGCTGGCGGCAATCCTGGCCAAGCAGGTGCCCGACGCCGAAAAGCGCCGGCAGGCCGATTTCGTCATCGACACCGGCGAAGGCATGGACGCCGCCCGCACCGCGGTCGGCGCGATCATTGCCGAGCTCTCAGGGCGCTGAACTCGCCTGCTAACTCCTGGGGGATAAGTCGCGCCCATCAGGCTCCTGACGGCAGGCTGTCGGCATTGCCCATTGCCATTTTGTTCCGCTCCATGATTCTACTCCTCCAGGAGTGGGTTGATTCTATGCGTGAGATCATTTTCGATACCGAAACCACCGGACTCGACATGCGCGACGACCGCATCATCGAGCTTGGTGGCGTCGAGCTGGTGAACCGCTTCCCGACCGGCCGCACCTTCCACAAATTCATCAATCCGCAGGGGCGCGCCGTCCATGTCGAGGCGCAAGCCGTGCACGGCATCAGCGCCGCCGACCTCGTCGGCAAGCCGACCTTTGCCGAAATCGCCGAGGAATGGCTCGCCTTCACCGACGGCGCCAAGCTCGTCGCCCACAACGCCAATTTCGACATCGGCTTCCTCAACACGGAATTCGGGCGGCTCGGCCAGCCGGCCATAGACACCGGGCGCGTCGTCGACACGCTGGCGCTGGCGCGGCGCAAGCACCCTATGGGACCCAATTCGCTCGACGCGCTCTGCCGCCGCTACGGCATCGACAACGGCCACCGCACCAAGCACGGCGCGCTGCTCGATTCCGAGCTCCTGGCCGAAGTCTACATCGAACTCATCGGCGGCAAGCAGGCCGCACTTGTCCTCGACGCGGTCGTGGTGCAGCTCAACAGCAATGGCGACGTTGCCGACATCGACATCTCGATCGCCGTCAGGCCAATCGCCCTGCCGCCGCGCCTGACTGAAGGCGAGCGAGCGGCGCATGCGGGGCTGGTGGCGACGCTGGGCGAAAAGGCGCTGTGGCTGAAGGTGGCGGCGGGGTGAACGGATCGCGGAGGTAGCGTTCCGTCACTCCCCTCTCTGGCCTGCCGGCCATCTCCCCCTCAAGGGGGGAGATCAGCAGCTTCGCCGCTCCAGCCCATTCCTGCAACGTCTAAATTTGGCGAAGGTCGCGATGACGGCCAATCTCCCCCCTTAGGGACCCCTTAGGGGGAGATGCCTAGCAAGGCAGAGGGCGTGCTGTCCCGCCAGCATCTCAGTATACTAAAAGCCCGGCACGAAGCCGGGCTTTCAACTCATGCGCGTGACGCTTGCCTTCAGCTCACCTTGACCTTCGATGCCGCCTGGTCCTCGGCCAGCTTCTGCTGGAACATCTGGGCAAAATCGATCGGGTCGAGCATCAGGGGCGGGAAGCCGCCATTGCGGGTGGCTTCGGCGATGATCTGGCGGGCGAACGGGAACAAAAGCCGCGGGCATTCGATGAACAGGATCGGCAGCATGTGCTCCTGCGGGAAGCCGGCGATGGCGAAGACGCCGCCATAGACCAGTTCGACATTGAACAGCACTTCCTGGTCGAAGGACGCCTTGGCGTTCAAGGTCAGATTGACGTCGAACTGCTTGTCGGAGAGCGGGTTGGCATTGACATTGACATTGATCGCAATGCCTGGGGCCTTGTCGCGGCCGCGCAGCGAGTTCGGCGCGCCGGGGCTTTCGAAGGACAGGTCCTTCACATACTGGGCAAGCACGTTGAGCGACGGCTGCGCCGTTTCGCCGTTGCCGTTGGCGGCGCCGACCGGCGCGTCATCTTTGCTGGCCATGAGCCTTGTTCCTTTTGCCTGGACAGCAGCGCTGACCGAATTGAAATCGGGCGTTGGCTAGCATGGTCGGCAAGACAAGACAAGGTTTGCCGCCTTCAGGCCGGAAGGGGTCAATAGTCAGTCGTTGGCAAGGTGACGTTCAGTCGTCCTTCAGGCGGCGCCACGGCGAGTTATGGTCGGGACCGCGCTTGAAATCGTCCTCGCGCGAATAGTCGCCGTCGTCGAGGTCGATGACCTTGTCGCGCGACCTGCCGCGAAAACCGCCGGCGGTGAAATCGGTCGCGACGACGATGCGGCCCTTGAGCCTGCGCCAGGCAAGGTCGCGCACCGGCGGCAGGAACAGCAGCAGACCGACAATATCGGTAATGAAGCCAGGGATGATCAACAGGATCGCGGCGACCACGATCATGGCGCCATGCGCGAGCTGGCGGCTGGGGTCGCCGCCGCCGGCCATCTCGGCGCGGACCCGCGCCATGACGCCAAAACCCTGGTGCCGGAGCAGAAGCACGCCGGCAATGCTTGAAGCCAGCACCAGGCCGACCGTCGCCAGCGCCCCGACCTCGCGGCCGACAATGACGAAACCGGCGATTTCCAGCAGCGGCAGCGCAAGCAGGAACAGAGGAAGGAAGGAAATGCGCAAGTCTTGACCGATCGTTTCCATGTTTGCCGGGCGGCGCATAATCGCCGCTGGCACTGAGGCCGTTAGATAGGTATGCCTGCCTTTGATTTGAATGATTGCGCCATGCGTTCTATATGCTTTGCATGTTTAACGCCATGCGACCGCCGCCCGATTGGCTGGCGGTCCCGGCCAGGTCAGGGATTGATTGGCGAAAGATATGGGATTCTTCGACTTCGGCACCATTTTCTTTCTGATTGCGGCGGTGGTGATCTTTTTCCAGCTGCGCAACGTGCTTGGCCGCCGCACGGGCAGCGAGCGCCCGCCCTTCGATCCGTACACGGCCAGCCGCACCGAGAAGGACGCGACCCAGAAGCCCGAAAATGTGGTTTCGCTGCCGCGCAAGCGCATGCCGGGCGAGACGGCTGCCGAGACCTATGCGGCCATCGATGCCTTCGCCAAGCCCGACACCGACCTCAACAAGGGCCTGCGCGCGATCAAGGATAATGATCCCTCCTTCGACCCCAAAGTCTTCGTCGACGGCGCCAAGATGGCTTATGAGATGATCGTCATGGCCTATGCCGATGGCGACCGAAAAACGCTGAAGAACCTGTTGTCGCGCGAGGTTTTTGACGGCTTCGTTGCCGCGATTGGCGACCGCGAGGCGAAAGCCGAAAAGATCCAGTCCTCCTTCGTCGGCATCGACAAGGCCGACATCGTCTCGGCCGAGATGAAGGGCGGCGAGGCCCACATCACGCTGCGCATCGTGAGCGAACTGATTTCGGCGACCCGCGACAAGGCGGGTGCGGTCATCGATGGCGATCCCGAGACGGTGGCCGAGGTCAAGGATGTCTGGACCTTCGCCCGCGACACACGCTCGCGCGATCCGAACTGGAAGCTGGTCGCCACCGAGGAAGAAGACTGAGCCTATGCATGTCGCCCGATGCGGGCAGCTTTTTTGGGATAGCGACATGCAGGCAAACATGGGCAGTGGCGAGGCTGAGGTGTCGCTCTCGCCGCTTTTCGTGGAAAAGTCCTTCGATGATCTTCCCGGTTGGAATTCCGATGACCATCTGCCCGCTTTCGAAGCCTTCCGCCGTTCGGCCTTTCATGTCCTGAACAAGCCCTACCGCACCGGTTCGTTGGGCGTCCGGTTCGACGCGTTTGCCGGCGCTTATGACGAGGCGCGCACCGTTTCGCCGGCGAATCGGTCGGCGGCCAAGGGTTTTTTCGAGCGCCATTTCGCCCCAGTCCAGATTCGATCCGAAAACCCCGGCCTGGTCACCGGCTTCTACGAGCCGGAGGTCGAGGCCTCACCAGTGCGCACGGATGAATTCACGGTGCCGCTACTGGAGCGGCCGGCCGACCTCGTCGACATCGATGACGCCAACCGTCCTCGAGGGATGGACGACTATCTCGCCTTCGCACGCGATACGCCGCAGGGCCTGGTGGAGTATTTCGACCGCAGTGAGATCGAGAGAGGCGCGCTGGCCGGCCAAGGCCTGGAAATCGCCTGGCTTGCCGACAAGGTCGACGTCTTCTTCATCCATGTGCAAGGTGCGGCCAGGCTGAAGATGACCGACGGCCGGCTTTGCCGCGTCACCTACGCCGCCAAATCCGGCCAACGTTTCAGCGGTCCGGGGAAGATTCTCGCCGAACTCGGCGAAATCCCACTGGAAAAAGTGACGATGCAGTCTATCCGCGCCTGGTTCAGGGCGCATCCGGATCGCGTCGACGAGATCCTCTGGCAGAACCGCTCCTACATCTTCTTTCGCGAAGCCGATGTCGACGATGCCGCATCCGGTCCAATCGCCGCCGCCAAGGTGCCGTTGACGCCCGGCCGTTCGCTCGCGGTCGACCGGCTGCTGCACACATTCGGTACCCCCTTCTACATCGACGCTCCGTCGCTGACCGCCTTCGACGGAAAACCGTTCCGGCGGCTGATGATTGCGCAGGACACCGGCTCGGCCATCATCGGAGCGGCGCGGGGCGATCTGTTCGCCGGCTCCGGCGATGCGGCCGGCGAGATCGCCGGCGTCGTTCGCAATGCGGCCGATTTCTATGCCTTGGTTCCAGGCGCTCTCGTTTCGGAATCGAATCGATGAGCAAGCGCCCCGATAAACTCAACGAAGACGATCGGGTGCTGTGGAACCTGGTGGCGCGCACCGCCCGACCGCTGAAGGGCCGGACCGCGGTCGAGATTCCCGACATCGTCGTAGACCCCAAGCCGGCACAGACGCCGGTCGCTGTCGGTCCGGTCCTCGCCGCCAAGCCGAAGGCGCAGCATGTATCGCACGCGCTGGACGAGCCGACATTGGACAAGCTGAAGAAGGGCCGGCTGCCGATCGAAGGCCGCGTCGATCTGCATGGCATGACCCAGGACGAGGCCTATTCGCTGCTGTTTTCGTTCCTGCACCGGGCCCATGCCGGCGGCATCCGCTATGTCCTCGTCATTACGGGAAAAGGGTCGTCGTCGGGCGGCGACGGCGTCTTGCGGCGCGCCGTGCCTGCCTGGCTGTCGACGCCTGCCTTCCGGCCGCTGGTCTCCAGCCACGATCACGCCGCCCGCAACCACGGCGGTTCGGGCGCGCTCTACGTTCGGCTCAGGCGAACCCGCTGATGACGCCGTTCGGCGAAAAACTGCGGGCGCTTCGAGCCGAGCGCGGCTTGCGCCAGAAGGACATGGCGCAGGCGATCGGAGTCAGCGCCGCCTATCTGTCGGCGCTGGAACATGGCCGCCGCGGTGCGCCGACCTGGACGCTGATCCAGAAGATCATCGGCTATTTCAACGTCATCTGGGACGATGCCGAAGAGCTGGCGCGTCTGGCCGAGGCCTCACATCCGCGGGTGAGACTCGATACGTCCGGCCTCAGTCCTGCCGCCACCGAGTTGGCCAATCTCCTGGCCGAAAACATCGAGAAGCTGGACGAAGCCGAGCTTGCCCGCATCACCGGCTCGATCCGGGCGGCACTGGAGCGGCGTAAGTAGGGCGGCGCCAAGGCCACGAATGCTCATCAATAGCGCCGGCATTTCATCCTGAAGGCGATGCCCGCCGGCCGTTAGCCAGCGGGCATATAGCGAGATTACTTCGCGCCGGCCTGGCCGCCACGACCGCCAGTGCTGTCATGATCGCCGCCGCGACCGCCACCCAGGCAGTCCGAGGTGAGATCGCAACAGCGATTGCCCCACTGGTTGTTCTTGGCGCAGCCGGTCTGGTCGGCCATAGCGGATCCGGCCAGGGACGATACCGCGATGGCGGCGAGGAAAGCATTACGCAGGAAAGCAGTCATTTGAAGTCTCCATGGTTGGGTTTCTGTTTACGGCTGTGTGTCGCCGCTGGAGACGGTTTGGTTCACGCAGGTAGCGAAATTTTTTGAGGAGGCGTTTCGAGAGATAAGATTTCGAGGGCAGCGCTGCCCTCATCCGCTTGCCGGCACCTTCTCCCCGTAGTGACGGGGGAAGGGAGATAGCCGCTGCGCCGGCACCTATTCCGCAGCGTTGATGAGGGGCGGCGCTGACTCATCCTGAAGATGGCGCGCGGGCCGATATCCCGCTCGTTCGAAAGCGTCGTGTCCTTACTGAACCGCGCCGACCAGTACCTGCTGGCCGCCGCGGATCGAGACCCAGCGGCCGGTGTTGTCGATGGCCTGCCGCTTGAGGAAGCGATAGCCGGTGGCGTCCCAGATCTTCACCTTGTCGGTCAGATTGTCGAGGACGTAGTCGCCCTTGTCGGTGCGCACCGTCAGCACGGCATGGCCTTCGCCGTCCGGCTTGCGCACGACGGTGATCAAGAGATCGGCCAGCGACACGCCAGAGCGCGAGAGCTGGCGGCGCTTTTCCAGCACATAGTCTTCGCAATCGCCGACGCCCTTGTCGGGATAGGCCCAGACCTCGTCCTTGCCATAGATGTCGTAGTCGCTCATCGGCTTGACGGCGGCGTTGACCCTTGACGTCACGTTGATCAGCTTGCGCATGAAGGCGTCGGTCATCGCGGCGGGGTTGAGGTTGCTCGGCCGGATCGAGCATTCGCCGGGCTGGGTTTTACAGAAATCATAGTGGCCGATCGGCTGCGAGGTCATGCCGCCCGTCGCCATGGCGCCGCCTGCAAGTGCCGGCACTGCCCAGCACGCAGAGATCGCCAGCCCTGCTGCCGCCCACAAGCGCAGCGTCCGTGCTATCGGTGAGGAAGTCATTGTCCCCGTTCGCCCTTGTTGTTAACGAAAGGTTAAAGGGGATTTACACTCCGTGTCAATTATCGGGGGAGCCAGATTCTTCGGCATGGTTACCCGCGCCCGCCCAACAGCGTCTATTGTGCAACAGAACGCCTGTGGCGCGCAAAATCGCCCCGCTGCTGCGGGCAATGCACTCTGCAGCCGGATCGAGCCTCAGCCTTTGGCGGAGCGGACCAGCTTGGGTTTCACCGCTACGCGTGTTTGGCGGCCGTAGCTTGTGATGAAATCGACGATGCGCGGAACGATTTCCGAGCGGAATCGCGACCCGTTGAAGACGCCGTAATGGCCGACGGCCGGCTGCATGTAATGCGCATGCCGGTCAGCCGGGATGTTGGGGCAGAGATCATGCGCGGCCTGGGTCTGGCCGAGGCCGGAAATGTCGTCGTTCTCGCCTTCGACCGTGAACAGCGCGACATTGCGGATCGCCTTGGTGTCGACCACCTCGCCGCGATGCGTCATCTCGCCCTTGGGCAGCGCATGGCGCACGAACACCGTGTCGACGGTCTGCAGATAGAATTCCGCCGTCAGGTCCATCACCGCCAGATATTCGTCGTAGAAATCGCGGTGCTTCTCGGCACTGTCGCCGTCATGCTTGACCAGGTGCATGAAGAAGTCCTTGTGGGCGGTGATGTGCCGGTCGAGGTTCATGCTCATGAAGCCCGACAGCTGCAGGAAGCCCGGATAGACTTCGCGGCCGAAGCCCGGCACCGGCCAGGGCGCGTGCATGATGACGTTGTCGCGGAACCAGTCGATGCCCTTTTCCTTGGCCAGAAGATTGACCGCGGTCGGATTGCGGCGGGTGTCGATCGGCCCGCCCATCAAGGTCATGGTCGAGGGCACGAAGGGATCGCCGCGCTTTTCCATCAGCGCCACCGCTGCCAGCACCGGCACCGAAGGCTGGCACACCGCCATCACATGGGTGTCCGGCCCCAGCGCATGCAGCATGTCGATGATGTAGTCGATATAATCGTCGAGGTCGAAATGGCCGTCAGTCACCGGCACCATGCGGGCATCGACCCAGTCGGTGATGTGCACGTCGGCATAGGGCAGCATCGCCTCGACCGTGCCGCGCAGCAGCGTCGCATAATGGCCCGACATCGGCGCCACAATGAGAAGCTTGGGGTCGGCCTTTCGCCCGGCGGGCACCGACCGCTCGAAGCGGGTAAGATTGCAGAACGGCTTCGACCACACCGTCTTTTCGCTGACCTCGACGCTCTTCCAGTCGACCACGGTCTTGCTCAGGCCGAAATGCGGCTTGCTGTAGCGGCGCGTCGTGCGCTCGAACAGTTCGGCGGTGGCGGCGACCGAGCGGCCCCACGGCGTATGCGAAAACGGATTGAGCGGGTTGGTGTAGAACAGCCGCACTGCATCGGCATAAAGCCGCGCGGGCTGCAGGGCGGCATGGTTCATTTCATAGAGCTGGTAGAACATCAGGTACTCCGCAGCTGCCGTGACCGAAGGGACGACGGACAGCGCCGAGCCTTGAATGTCTCGCGCGGAGGTTAACAAGATATTGCTGCGATGCAATACGTCACGTGGCGTGACATATGCCAATCTTTCGTCCAAGGCCTTGAGAAACCGCGTTGGGCGGGTGCAGCCGGCTCAATGTGCACTGCAAAATGCAAGGCTGTTGGACGACGGGGCAGGATGTGTCCGGCCCGATCGGGCCGGACTTGGACAGATCTAGACGCGCGCCATGCACACCGAGGTATGGCCGGAGCCGATGAAGCCGAGTTGGCCGGCGGCGCCCTTGGACAGATCGAGCACGCGCCCTTTGATGAACGGGCCGCGGTCGTTGATGCGCACGATGACGCTGCGGCCATTATTCTGGTTGGTCACTTTCAACTTGGTGCCGAAAGGCAGGCTGCGGTGCGCGGCGGTCAGCGCCGACGGGTTCATGCGTTCGCCATTGGCGGTCCTGGAATGCAGTGCGTACCAGGAGGCGCGGCCGCACTGGCCAGCGGCGGAGGAGGCGGATGCACCGACCATCAGGCCAGCCGCGATCGTTACCGCGACAAGCGCGGTCTGGTTTGTTTTCTTCATGTTGGGGGGATTGGCTCCGTTTTCGACAGACCCCAGCCGTTAAGTGTCGAATAAGGCAGGAAATGCGGCAAGCATCGGGCAGTTCCGTGGCACCGGCACACGTTTGGAGTCGCTGGGAAACAGTTTGTCAGGCATCTTTCGTGTGGCGCGGCCGTATCGCCGGCGATATTGCGAGCTGTTTCACAGATTCCGTGAGCAAGGCAGGACGCTATAGTACAAGTAGAAGAGAGCGCGATTGGGCGCCGTCCTTTCGCTCTGTCGTCACGGTCATGGCGCAGTTGACGATCGACTTTGAAAAGGGATTCCAACGATGAGACTGTTCAAATATCTGCTGGCTCTGATCGTACTGGCCATCGGCGCGCTGTGGTCGCTGCAAGGCATTGGCGTGGTCGGCGGCAGCTTCATGACCGGCCAGTCGCAATGGCTCTATATCGGCATCGTGACCATGCTGGTCGGTTTCGCCGGGCTGGTATGGGCGAGCCGTTCGCCGGGGTGAGTTGCGACGAAAGTCGACCGCCACAGATCGACCTCCACTCCGTCGAGCTTCGCTCGACACCTCTCCCCCGATCGACGGGGGAGAGGAAAGGCGCGAGCCTTGCAGGGGCGCGAACTTATGCGGCCTGGCTCCCTTCCTCTCCCTCCGGAGGGGGGAGAGGTGGCGCCGCGAAGCGGTGACGGAGTGGGGGAAGGCGCTGGTCAAACCCGCAGTCGCAAACAGGGCCAACCCGGCGAGCAAGAAAACAGCCACCCCATATTGCCGGTCCATTCTGTTACCTATCTATCCGGTTCGGATAGAATGCCCTGCCCGCGACAGCACTACCCGAACAGCTGATCCAGAATCCTGCCCTCCAGCCTGGCAAGCTCGACCGAACCGCGCCGGCGCGGCCGCGCCACCGACACGTCGAGATCGAGCGCGATGCGGCCGTCCTCGATCACCACCACCCGGTCGGCGAGCGCAACCGCCTCGGCGACGTCATGCGTGACCAGCACCGCGGTGAATTTTTGCTCCAGCCAGATGCGTTCCAGAAGCTGCTGCATTTCGATGCGGGTCAGCGCATCGAGCGCGCCGAGCGGCTCGTCGAGCGCCAGGATCCGAGGCTGGCCGATCAGGGCGCGCGCCAGCGCCACGCGCTGCTTCTGGCCGCCCGACAGCACCGAGGGCCATTCGTCGGCGCGGTCGGCGAGGCCGACTTCACCCAGGATGGCGAGCGCGCGCCGCCTGGCTTCCGCACCGGTGGCAAGCCCGGTCAGCCCGACCTCGACGTTTTTCACCACGCTGGCCCAGGGCAACAGCCGCGGCTCCTGGAACATGAAGCGGCTCTCTTCCCCGGCGCCGGCCTTCGCCTCCGGCCCGAATGTAAGGGATCCAGCGGTTGGCCGATCGAGCCCGGCCAGCAGCCGCAACAGCGTACTCTTGCCGCAGCCGCTCTTGCCGATGACGGCCACAAACTGTCCGACGGGCACATCGAGATCGATGCCGTCGAGCACGACCTTGTCGCCAAAGCGCTTTTCCACGCCCTTGAAGGCAAAGGCGCGCTGCCTTTCGACGGCCTCCTCCGGCCGTGACGGTTCCGGCGCGGCGACGAAGGAACGGATGGCGGTCAGGCTGGCGGTTGGCATCGAACCCTCAGGCGTTCTGGAAGGCGGGATGCCAGCCGAGCGACAGCCGCTCGAGCAGGCGGGCGAAGCTGTCGGCAAGCTTGCCGAGCAGCGCATAGATCAGGATCGACAGCACGACCACATCGATCAGCAGGAATTCGCGTGCCTGCATGGCCATGTAGCCGAGGCCGGAACTGGCCGAGATGGTTTCGGCAACGATCAGCGTCAGCCACATGATGCCCAGCGCATAGCGCAGGCCGACGAAGATCGCCGGCAGCGCGCCGGGCAGGATCACCTGAAAAAACAACGCGCGGCGGTCCATGCCGTAGACCCGGCCCATCTCGACCAGATGCGGGTCGACGCTCTGGATGCCGAGCAGCGTGTTGACGTAGATCGGGAAGAACACGCCGAGCGCCACCAGGAACAGTTTTGCTTCCTCGTCGATGCCGAACCACAGGATGACCAGCGGGATCAGCGCCAGATGCGGGATGTTGCGGATCATCTGTAGCGTCGTGTCGGTCAGGCCGCGGCTGAGCGCCGACAGCCCGTTGGCAAGGCCGAGTGCAAAGCCGATCGAGCCGCCGATGGCAAAGCCGGCCAGCGCGCGCAGCGTGCTGACGCCGATGTTCTGTATCAGCTCGCCCGACAGCGTCAGCCGCCAGAAGGCCTCGGCCACCGCGCTCGGCGCCGGCAGCACATTGGCCGGCATCACGCCGGCGCGGCTGGCGGCTTCCCAGCCAATTATGACCAACGCCGGCAGCAGCCAGCCGATGCCGTTCTGTTTGACCCGTTGAGCCAGGCTCATGACGACGCCTGAAGGCGGTTGGCGCCGTGGAACCCGACGGCGAATTCATTGGCGATGTGCTCATGCGCCCGTGCCCGCCTGGTGCCCAGGCCGAGACGCGGGAACAGAAGCTCGGCGACGCGGTAGGCTTCCTCGAGATGCGGGTAGCCGGAGCCGATGATGGTGTCGATGCCGATCGCCTGATACTCGCGGATGCGCTCGACGATCTGCTCGGGCGAGCCGACCAAAGCTGTGCCGGCGCCGCCGCGCACCAGGCCGACGCCGGCCCACAGATTGGGCGAAACCACCAGCCTGTCGCGGCGGCCGCCATGCAGTTCGGCCATGCGCCGCTGTCCCACAGAGTCCATCTCCCTGGTGAAGCGGGCCTGGGCATTTTCGATCTGGGCATCGGTGACGTGGCTGATCAGCCGGTCGGCGGCGCGCCAGGCCTCTTCCTCGGTCTCGCGCACGATGAAATGAAGCCTGATGCCGAAACGCAGTTTGCGGCCGCGCCGTTCAGCCTTTTTGCGCGCCGCGCTGAGTTTTTCCGCCACCTGCGCCGGCGGCTCGCCCCAGGTCAGGTACATATCGACGAGATCGGCGGCGAGCTCCTGGCCGGCATCGGACGAGCCGCCGAAATAGAGCGGCGGCCGCTCCTGTTGCGGCAGAAGGTCAAGGCGGCCATTGTCGACGCGGTAATATTTGCCGTTGAAGTTGACGCTCTCGCCCGACACCAGCGCGCGCCAGATGGTCAGGAACTCTTGCGCTTGCGCATAGCGCTCATCATGCGGCAGGAACACGCCATCGCCGGCAAGCTCGGTCGGGTTGCCGCCGACCACGACATTGAGCAGCAGGCGGCCATTGCTCAGCCGGTCGAGCGCCGCCGTCTGGCGCGCCGCGAAGGTCGGCAACGTCACGCCGGGCCGTAGCGCCACCAGGAATTTTAGCTTTTCTGTCAGCGCTGCAAGGCCGGAGGCGGTGATCCAGGAATCCTCGCAATTCTGCCCGGTCGGCAAAAGCACGCCGGGAAAGCCGAGCCGGTCGACGGCCTGTGCGATCTCCTTGAAGTAAGCGAACTCCGGCGGCCGCTGCTGCTGTTCGGAGCCGAGATAGGAGCCGTCGCCATGCGTTGGAATGAACCAGAAGAAATCGAGCGGGCTGGCTTGCGGATTGGCTGGAGCGGTCATGGCGAAATCCCTGAAGCGGAAACGGCAAAAAGGCGCCGGGCGTTTTACGCCCGGCGCCGCACGTGAAAGTTCAATTGCCCGGTGCGGTCCACACGGCGTCGGAGATGCGCACCGCATTCGGGATCAGTTTGAGCTTGTAGAAGCGATCGGCGGTCGCCTGCTGGCCGGCGATGATCTCGTCGGTGATCGGGAAGATGCCGAATTTGGTGCGATTGGCGGCGATGGTCTGCGCGTCGAGCGGCACGCCGGTCACCTCATGCAGGGCGGCGGCGACCTTGTCGCGATTCTGGTCCGCCCATTTCGCCGCCACGCCGAGCGCCGCTATCGTCGTGGTGATCGTCTCCGGATGCGCCTTGGCAAAATCCTTGTTGGCGAGGAAATAGGTGTTCACCTTCAGCACCTCGCTGGAGCGCGCCAGCACGCGCGGCTGGTAGCGCGTCTCGGCGATGGCGTAGAACGGGTCCCAGACCGCCCAGGCATCGATCTGGTCGCTGGCGAAAGCCGCCGCGGCATCGGCCGGGCTGAGATAGACCGGGGTGATCTGGTCGAAGGGGATGTTTGCTTTTTCGAGCGCCGCGACCAGCAGATTGTGCGCGCTGGTGCCTTTGCCGACGCCGATGCGCTTTCCCTTGAGGCCGGCGAGCGACTGGATCGGCGATGCCGGCTTGACGAAGATCGCTTCGCCGTCGCCATTGGCCGGCAGTGCCGCCGCATAGACGATGTTGGCGCCGGCCGACTGGCCGAAGATTGGCGGTGCGTCGCCGGTCCAGCCGACATCGATGGCGCCGACATTGAGCGCCTCGACCAACGGCGGGCCGGCGGTGAATTCGACCCATTTCACCGCGACACCCTTGTCGCTCAGCGCCTTCTCGATCACCTGCTGCTGCCGGGCGATGACCGGCAGGCCGGTCTTCTGATAGCCGATGTTGAGCTGCTTCAACTCTTGCGCCGAGGCACTGAGCGAGGCAGCAATGCCCGCCGCCAAAAGGCCAAGGCCGAAAACGCGTCTGGTCAGGCTGAACATGATCCCTCTTCCTTCGCTGCGAACCGGCGCCGGGAAGGGCTCCCTGCCGTGGATGAGAGACAAGGCTAGGTAGGTCTATAAATTTAGTAGAGAAACGATTTTGCGAGTTGGCTGCTTGACGTGGAAATATTTTCTTCAGAACCCAGCACTCGTCATCCTAGGGCGAAGCAAGGAGCGAAGCGACGCGGCGCAGACCCTAGGGATCCATGCCGTGACGTTTGCCGTAGAGTGGAACGGATCAGAATGTCGCTTGTGCGCGAACCGAGGCTCGATACCCTGAAACCATGACCGGCGACGTCTACATGACTGCAAGCCAAAAACGCGGCACGATCTACATCGGCGTCACCAACGATCTCTCCCGCCGCATGCCTGAACACAAATCCGGCCAGGGCGCAGGCTTCACCAGCCGCTATGGTGTTCAACGGCTGGTCTGGTATGAGGAATTCTTCGACATCACCGATGCCATTCAACGCGAGAAGTCGCTGAAGCGATGGCCGAGACAGTGGAAGATCGAACTGATAGAGAAGGCCAATCCGGAGTGGTTTGAGCTGTTTCGCGGAACCGGGTGGTAGGCGCCCGGTTTGTTGCTCCCCTGGAGCGTAGCATCAGCGTCTCGGCATGGATCCTAGGGTCTGCGCCGCGTCGCTTCGCTCCTTGCTTCGCCCTAGGATGACGAAATCGCGAAGGCTGGCGCTAATCTCCATCACCTCACTGCGACCAATACTGCCAGGCCCAGTAAAATCCCTCGTCGCGTGGCGGCAGGCGGTCGCGTTCGGCGTCGAGTTGCACCGGGGCCGGCGATTTCGGCTGCGGCTGCCACGACGAGTTCTCCCGCCAGGCGAGCAGCCAGTTGCCGAGATGGGCGAACAGCACCGCGGTGGACTGGGTCATGACATCACTCCTTCTGTTCCGGATCGGCGGTCGCCGTGCTGCGAAGGGAAGCAGCCGGTCAAACCGGCAGAAACTTGTTTCATTCCTTTCCCGCCCACGGAACCAGCTGACGCTCGATCCGGCGGATGATGAATTCCAGCACGAAGGCTATTGTCGCGATCACCACTATTCCCATCACCACGACATCGGTGACCAGGAACTGGGCGGCCGACTGGATCATGAAGCCGAGGCCGCGCGTTGCCGCCACCAGCTCGGCTGCAACCAGCGTCGACCAGCCGGCGCCGAGCGCGATGCGCAGGCCGGTGAGGATCGACGGCAGCGCGCTGGGCAGGATGACATGGCGCACCACTTGGCGCTGCGTCGCACCAAGCGAACGGGCCGCATCGATGCGCTCCTTTGAGACACCGCGCACGCCCGAGGCCGTCGACAGCGCCACCGGCGCCAGCATGGCAATGGCGATCACCAGGATCTTTGACGGTTCGCCGATACCGAACCAGATGATGACCAGCGGCAGATAGGCGAGCGGCGGGATCGGCCGCAAAAATTCGAGCAAGGGATCGAAGATGCCGCGCCCGACCGTCGAAATGCCGATAGCCAGCCCAACCGGAACGCCGATGACGATGGCCGCGAGCAGCGCCGCGAACACGCGGCCGAGGCTGGCGACGATATGCTGGAGCAAAGTCGCGTCGACGAAGCCGTCCTTGATCACCACGATGAACTTGGTCCACACGGCGGCGGGCGACGGCAAGAACACCGGCGACACCAGTTGCAGGCGCGCAGACAGCGCCCATGCCGCCAGCACGACCAGGATGGTGACGGCGCTGATCGCCCGCGAGGAAACCCTGCGCCGCTTCCGCACCGGCCGCGACCACGGGACCGAAAGGGCATCGGCCTCGCCGGTCGCGGCGGCCGGCCGCTCGCTGTAGGAGGTGACGCTCATGCCACCTCTCCTTCGAAGATCGCATCGGTCAGCTCGCCGCGCGCCGCGGCAAAGGCCGGATCGGTCTTGATGGCGCGGATCGGCTCGCCCGCGGCATAGCGCCGGCTGAAACTGGTCTCGAATGTCCGCACCACGCGGCCCGGTCCGGGCGCCAAAACGACGATGCTTGTGGCCAGCACCAGCGCCTCCTCGATGCCGTGCGTGACCATCAGCACGCCGACCCGGCTTGCGGTCCACAGGTCGAGCAGCGTCGTCTGCATGCTCTCGCGCGTCAGCGCATCGAGTGCGCCGAGCGGTTCGTCGAGCAGCAGGAATTCAGGCTCGGCCGCGAGCGCTCGGGCGAGGCCGACGCGCTGGCGCATGCCGCCGGACAATTCCCAGATGCGTTTGTCGCCGACGCCGTTAAGCTTGACCAGCGCCAGCAACTGGTCGGCGCGGCGCGCCCGCTCGGCTTGCGGCACACCGCGCAGCCTGAGCGCAAAGGCCACGTTTTCACGGGCCGTCAGCCAGGGAAACAGCGCATCGTTCTGGAACACGACCGCCCGGTCGGAGCCTGGGCCGGTGATCGGCCGGCCGCCGATCGTGGCGACCCCGCGCGCGGGCTCGACCAGGCCGGCGGCGACATTGAGCAGCGAAGTCTTGCCGCAGCCGGAGCGGCCGACCAGCACGACGAAATCGCCCTTGGCGACATCGATGGAAACCCGGTCGACCGCCGGCGCTGCCTGGCCGTCATAGTGAACCGAGACCTTGTCGAGTACGAGATGCGGGTCGAGTACGAGATGCGGCATGAAAAGGGGCTCCGGAAGAAAATCAGCCTGCCCCGGCCCTCGTTAAGCGGATCCGGGACAGGCAGCACGCGGCGTCAGGGAAGAAGAAACCGCGCGTGTTCAGGGCAATTCCAGGAAAAGTGTAAAGCGGTTTTCCGTCCGGAATTGCGTAAAACTGAAGATCAGTTCGAGGCCAGAGCCTCGGTCACGTATTTCGACGACACGTATTTCGAATAGTCGGGCAGCACGGCGTCGATCTTGCCCTGCTCCTTGAGGAAGGCCGAAGCTGCCTCGATTGCCTTGACCGTGCCGCCGCCGAGGAATTTGTCGGAAGCCTGCTCTTCCAATGTCGGGAAGACGTAACCCTTGAGGAGCTGCGGCACCTCTTCCAGTTTGGCACCGGTGATCTTGGCGATCTTGGCCGCTTCCGGCGACGAAACCGACCATGCCTCGGGCTTGGCCAGGAACTGGGCATAGGATTCGCCGGTCACCTTGACGAAATCGCGCACGGCGTCCGGGTTCTTTTCGGCGAAGTCGGTGCGCACGATCCAGGCGTCGAAGGTCGGCGCGCCCCAGGCGGCAACCTGCGAGGAATCCAGCACCACCTTGCCTGTCGTCTTGATCTGGCCGAGCGCCGGATCCCAGACATAGGCCGCGTCTATGTCGCCGCGAGCGAACGCGGCGGCTATTTCCGGTGGCCTGAGATTAAGGATTTCGACCGACTTCGGGTCGACGTTTTCGTGCTTCAGCGCGGCAAGCAGGCTGTAATGCGTGGTCGACACGAACGGCACCGCCACCTTCTTGCCGGCGAGGTCGGCGATCTTCTCGATGCCGGATCCATTGCGGGCGACCAGCGCTTCGGACTGGCCGATCAGGCCGACGACAAAGATGGTCTGGATCGGCAGTTCGCGGCTGGCGGCCGCGGCCAGCGGACTCGAGCCGACATAGCCGATATCGACCGAACCGGATGCGACGGCGGCGATGACATCGGCACCGGAATCGAACTTACGCCAGTCGATCGTTGCCTTGGTCGCCTTTTCATAGGCGCCGTCGGCCTGTGCTACTTTCGAAGGTTCGACCACCGTTTGGTAGCCAATGGTGATGTTGAGGTCCTGCGCCTGGGCCGGGCCGAGGAAGGCCGCACCCGCCAAAGCTGCCGACGACAGGAGGACAATGCGTCGCGAAATGCTGGACATGAAAGGCTCCATGAAAAATGAGAAAAACCGGATGCCTGTTCATAGTCAGCTAATTCTATCATTCTTGTAGAGTTAAATCGTTCCAAGGAAAAAGCACTTGTTAGAAAAAAACCAACGGCTGATGCGGGCGCGGTGACCGGCCCGTGTCGGACCGTGCACAAACGCAAACGGCGCCCCAAAGGTGCTGAAGAGTTGGTGGTCCTGCCAACCCTCGCTACGGAAGAGGCCTGATTTGGTGCTCGGCGCGCCGCTTGCGGCCTGCCGCAGGATCGATGTCGAGCCGTTGAGCCTCACCGACTTCCGCAGCGACGGCCACCGCTGGATGCTGCGGTCAAGCGGCGTGCCGGTGGCCGCCAAGGCCGCCCGGTCTCAGAGCGGCAAGGCGGCGTCCTGATATCGGGCGCAGGGCGGCGCCCGAGTTGTCGGGAGTCATGTTCGCCGATCCGCGGGCTGCGACCCAAAATCCCGGCAAAGCCCCAAATGGCGCAAATCCATGCTGTAAAAGACGGTTGATTTGAAAACACGTTCCGCGTGTTCGAGGGTAAGTATAGTAATCTTATCGACATTGGGAGCAGGAGCCGCCGTTCATCGCCGCAATCGCTCGCGGCTGGCTGTGACCGTAACGGCACAAAGCCTTGCTAAAGTGGCCCCTGCGGCGTGAAAACGAAGCAAAATCAAGGTTTCTCGGCTTGTATATCATGTCAGTAGAATTTATGTGTCGAAGCAGCTTGCACGCGGCGGGGAGGCACGTCAGGCGTTTCGCAACCGATGGTTTGGGCCATCGCCTGACAGAGAAACATTCGGTCTATGCTCACCAAAAAAGGCAAGTACGGCCTCAAGGCGCTGGTCCATCTGGCGCATCTGCCGGTGGGACAGCTCGCCTTCGTCGGCGACATCGCCAGCGGCAACAACATCCCGAAGAAATTCCTCGACGCCATTCTGGGCGAATTGCGCAATGCCGGTTTCGTCCAGAGCCGCAAGGGCAAGGATGGCGGGTATCGCCTGGCGCGCCCGGCCGACGAGATCAAGGTCGGCCATGTCGTGCGCGTCCTCGACGGACCGCTGGCGCCCATCCCCTGCGCCAGCCGCACCCAGTATCAGCGCTGTGAAGACTGCAATGAGGCGACATGCCAAGTCCGACATCTGATGCTCGAGGTCCGGCAGGCGATCGCCGAGGTGCTCGACCAGCGCACGCTTGCCGAGATGCGCGACATCGTCCTCGACGACCTTCCGGTCGCGAGGGACATCGACGAGCTTGCGCCGGCGCAAAAGGTCCCCGCCTGATCCTGAGCGTGCTCGCATGAGCGTCGCGCGCGCCATTTCGATCATCCGCAGCTCGATCATCATCGTCGGCGGCGGCGCCAGCGGCGTCGTGCTTGCCGCGCATCTGCTGAAGTCGCCCAACCCGGACCTTCGCGTCACGCTGATCGAAAAGCGTCCGCATTTCGGCCAGGGCATCGCCTATTCGACGCTCTTATCGGCGCACGTGCTGAATGTCAGCGCCGCGGGGATGAGCGCCTATGCCGACGATCCCCTGAATTTCTGGCGCTGGTTGCAGGGGCGCGGCCTGATAAGCCAGGAACAGACGCCGCAGACACCCTTCTATGCACCGCGCAGCGTCTATGCCCGCTACCTCAAGGAAGTGCTCGACGAGCTCGAAACGCGCGAAAAGGAAACCGGCCGTCTCAGGCTGATTCGCGAGGAAAGCCTGTCGATCTCGCCGACATCGTCCGGCGTCGAAGTTGTGCTGGCCAACGGCACCAGCGTCGTCGCGCATCTGGCGGTGCTTGCCACCGGCCATGACGAGCAGCCCGGCGCCGGCCAAGGGCACGCAATCCGCATGGGCACCGAGGCCGACACCGCGCTCGATCCTGAAGCCCGCGTGCTGGTGCTGGGCACCGGGCTCAGCATGGTCGACGCCTTCCTGTCGCTCGAGCAGCGCGGCCATCGCGGCGAGATCGTCGCCGTATCGCGGCGCGGGCTGCTGCCGTCGCCGCACCGCAAGGGCAACCCGATCAAGCTCGACGTCGCCGACATTCCGCTCGGCACGCAGCTCTCCTATTTCGTCGGCTGGTTCCGCGACCTGATCCGCGAAAACCAGAAGGCCGGCATCGACTGGCGCGACGTCGTCGATGGGCTGCGACCCTTCAATCAGAAGATCTGGCAGAACTGGCCGTCCTCGGCCAAGCGCCGCTTCGTTGAGCACACCAAGGCCTGGTGGGACATCCATCGCCATCGGCTGGCGCCCGAGGTGCATGCCCGCGTCACCGAAGCGGTGCGCACCGGCCGCATCCGCCCGGTCGCCGGCCGTGTCGTCGGCATCGAGGCTGGCGATGGATTCACCGTCGGCATCCAGTCTCGCCACACAAAGGCGCTGGAAACGCTGCAGGTCGCCCGCATCTATGATTGCACCGGCATCGCCCGCGACATCTCGACGACGTCGAACAGCGTCGTGCGCTCGCTGGTCGACCGCGGCCTGGCGCGGCCCGACCCGCTGCGGCTTGGCCTCGATGTAACGGCCAAGTGCGAAATCATCGCCGGCGACGGCACCGCATCGGCCAAGATCCTCGCCGTCGGGCCGCTGACCCGCGGCACCTTCTTCGAGATCGACGCCATCCCCGACATCCGCGTGCAATGCGCTAGGCTGAGCAAGCAGCTGCTAGGGTAAAGCTGTTGACGTCGGCGGGATAGCACGCCCCTCAGAGGGGGGTGGGAAGGATCGCTACGGAGGGTGTTGGGCTTGAGTCCAAAGCCGGCCTAAAACTGGAATTCCATTCCCCCTCTCGCCGGTTGATTGGCACGATCTACCTTCTTTCCGACTGCAAACGGCCGGAAAAGAAGCTACGCTGCCGCTCTGCCCCCGAGGCGGTCGCTTGTTCAAGGGAGCACATCGATATGAGCGAGCACGGAAAAGCTGCGCCAGGCAGTTCGGACGGCGCGTTATCCCGCCTGCGTCCGCCATACGCCTCGGTGCTCGACCTCATCGGCCAGACGCCGGTGGTCGAACTGACCAAATTCGACACCGGCAAGTGCCGGCTGTTCATCAAGCTCGAAAGCCAGAATCCCGGCGGCTCGATCAAGGACCGCATTGCGCTGTCGATGATTGCCGCGGCCGAGAAGGAAGGCAAGCTGAAGCGCGGCGGCACCATCGTCGAGGCGACCGCCGGGAATACCGGTCTCGGCCTCGCCCAGGTCGGCATCCCCAAGGGCTACCGCATCATCCTCGTCGTGCCCGACAAGATGTCGCGCGAAAAGATCCAGCATCTGCGCGCGCTCGGCGCCGAAGTGCGCATGACGCGCTCCGATGTCGGCAAGGGCCATGCCGAATATTACCAGGACATGGCCGAGAAGATCGCATCGGAAACGCCCGGCGCCTTCTACGCCAACCAGTTCGCCAACCCGGCCAACCCCGAGGCGCATGAGACCACCACCGGACCGGAAATCCTTGCCCAGCTCGATGGCGACCTCGACGCCGTGGTCGTCGGCGTCGGCTCCGGCGGCACGCTGACCGGGCTTGGCCGCTACTTCGCCAGAACATCGCCGAAGACCGAAATGGTGCTGGCCGATCCGGTGGGGTCGGTGCTGGCGCCGCTGATCAAGACCGGCAAGATGGAAGAGGCCGGCAGCTGGACCGTCGAAGGCATCGGCGAGGATTTTGTGCCGCCCAATGCCGATCTGTCGCTGGTCAGGAAAGCCTATTCCATCCCAGACAAGCAGAGCATGCTGGCCGTGCGGGACCTGCTTTCGAAGGAAGGCATTCTCGCCGGCTCGTCTTCCGGCACGCTGCTGTCGGCCGCGCTTCGCTATTGCCGCGAGCAGACGACAGCGAAACGCGTCGTCACCTTCGTCTGCGACAGCGGCAACAAATATCTGTCCAAGGTGTTCGACGATTTCTGGCTGGCCGAACAGGGGCTGGCCGAACAGGAACAGCATGGCGATCTGCGCGACCTCGTCATGCGCTCGCACCGCACCGGCGACACCGTTTATGTCGGCCCCGACGAAAGCCTGCTCAACGCCTATGGCCGCATGCGCCGCTCCGATGTCTCGCAGCTGCCGGTGCTGGACAACGGCAAGCTGGTCGGCATTATCGATGAGGGCGATATATTGGCCAAGGTCGACGGCCCCTATGACGGCCGCTGGGACCGCTTCAACGCCCCGGTGCGCACCGCCATGACCTCCAATCTGCACACTCTGCAGGCCAGCCAGACGCTGGATGCGCTGCTGCCGGTGTTCGACCGCAACGAGGTCGCCATCATCTTCGATGGCGACGAGTTCGTCGGCCTGATAACCCGTATCGACCTGATCAACCATTTGAGGCGCGCACGATGACTGCTGAAACATCCCCATCGGGCAAGAACCGCCTGGCTTTTTCCACGCGCACCATCCATGGCGGCCAGAGCCATGACCCGCTGACCGGCGCGGTGATGGTGCCGATCTACGCGACCTCGACCTATGGCCAGCAGTCGCCCGGCGTGCACAAGGGGTTTGAGTACGCCCGCAGCCAAAACCCGACCCGCTTTGCCTTCGAGCGCGCGGTGGCCGATCTCGAGAGCGGCTCGGCCGCCTTTGCCTTTGCTTCCGGCCTGGCGGCGATCTCGACCGTGCTGGAATTGCTCGACAGCGGCGCCCATATCGTTGCAACCGACGACATCTATGGCGGCTCGTTCCGGCTGATGGAGCGGGTGCGCAAGCGCTCGGCCAATCTGCAGGTGAGTTTTGTGGACTTCACCGATCTGGCGGCGGTGGAAGCAGCGATTCGCCCGGAGACAAAACTGCTCTGGGTCGAAACTCCGACCAATCCGCTGCTGCGTATCGTCGACCTCGAAGGCGTTGCGGCACTCGCCAGGCGCAAAGGGGTTTTGACGGTCGCCGACAACACGTTCTGCAGCCCCTACATCCAGCGGCCGCTGGAACTCGGCATCGACATCGTCGTGCACTCGACGACGAAATATCTCAACGGCCATTCCGACATGGTCGGCGGCGTCGCCATCGTCGGCGACAACAAGGACCTCGCCGCCCAGCTGAAATTCCTGCAGAACGCCATCGGCGCCATCTCCGGTCCCTTCGACAGTTTTCTCGCGCTGCGCGGCATCAAGACACTGGCGCTCAGGATGGAGCGGCATTCCACGAACGGCCTGAAGATTGCGCAGTGGCTGGAGGCGCGAAAAGATGTGCGCCGCGTCGTCTATCCCGGCCTGGCCAGCCATCCGCAGCACGCCATCGCCGTCCAACAGATGCATGCCTTCGGCGGCATGATCTCGGTCGACCTCGACCGCGACCTCGCCGGCACCAAACGTTTCCTCGAACGGACGCAACTGTTCACGCTGGCTGAAAGCCTCGGCGGCGTCGAAAGCCTGATCGAACACCCGGCGCTGATGACGCACGGCTCGATCCCGGCGGAAAAGCGCGCGGAAATCGGCATTTCGGATTCGCTGGTGCGGTTGTCGGCGGGGATAGAGGATGGCGATGATCTGATCGCCGACCTGGACCAGGCGCTGCGGGGGTAGGCGTACCGGATGCGTACCGATGACAATGAGGGGCGGCGCTGACCGTCGAGATTAAATCCCAATCCGCCGCGCGTTAACACATTCAGCAGCCTTTGCTTAACCCTTCGCCGCTATGTCCCGCCTGGGGAGGCATGGCGAGAGTGAGTGTGATGGACAACAACCCGGAAAAGCGCAGCGAATGGCGCGCCATTTTTTATGTGCAGGCCCGCGTGGCCATCCTGTTCGTCCCGGTCGTCGCCAGTCTTCTGATCATTGCCGCACTTGCCGGCAACGACCACAATCCCAATGCCATAGACCGCACGGTTACTGGCTCGGTGAAATAGGCGCAGCGGTCGGCCGACAGTCGGCCGCCTCAGAAAAACTTCGGGATCGGGCCGTTCTGAGGCGTCACGTCGCCTTCCAGGTCGATGAACGCCTCGTCGACAAAGCACCATGCCCAGCCTTCCGGCGGGTCGTAGCCTTCGATGATCGGGTGCTTTGTGGCGTGGAAATGCTTGGTGGCGTGGCGGTTGGGCGAGTCGTCGCAGCAGCCGACATGGCCGCAGGTGCGGCACAGCCTGAGATGCACCCACATGGAGCCGCTCTTCAGGCACTCCTCGCAGCCGAGCGCGCTCGGCGTCACCGTCTTGATGTCGCGCGTGTGTTTGCATTCATCCATTATGCTCTCCTGGCCAGTTCGGGCGCTGCTGCGTTGGGTCGCGCGAGATACGCGTGCAAGGCAGCCACCACCTGGGCGCCTTCGCCGACGGCGGCGGCGACCCGCTTGACCGAGCCGGAGCGCACGTCGCCGATGGCGAACACGCCGCTGCGGCTGGTCTCCATCTGGCCCGCCCCTATGTCGGCGCCGGTGCGCACGAAGCCCCTGGCGTCGAGCGCGATATCGCACCCAGCCAGCCAATCGGTGTTGGGGTCGGCGCCGATGAACAGGAAGAGATGCTGGATCGGCCGCGTCTCGACGCCGCCGGGGTTGCGCCAACGCAACCGGGTGAGATTGCCGCCTTCGCCTTCCAGCGCCTCGATCTCGGTCTCGCCAAGCACCTCGATGTTGGGTTGCGCCTCGATACGCTCGACCAGATAGCGCGACATGGTTTCCCTGAGGCCGCCGCGGCGCGCCAGCATCGTCACCTTGCGCACCTGGCTGGCGAGATAGACCGCCGCCTGCCCCGCCGAATTGCCGGCGCCGACCAGCGCCACTTCTTGCCCTGTGCATAGCCGCGCTTCGATCGGCGAGGCCCAGTAATGCACCGACGTGCCCTCGAACTCGGCCAGCTTGGCGACGTCGAGGCGGCGGTAGCGGGCGCCGCTGGCGATCACCACCGTGCGCGCGCGCAGGCTTTCACCGTCGCCGACGGCGAGCGTGTAGCCCTCGCCTGCTGCACCGAGCAGCTTGGCCTCGTCGGGGATGAGTATTTCGACGCCGAATTTCTGCGCCTGGTTGTAGGCGCGCGCCATCAGCGCCATGCCGGAAATGCCGGTGGGGAAACCCAGATAGTTCTCGATGCGCGCGGAGGCGCCGGCCTGGCCGCCGAAGGCGCGGCAATCGAGCACGATGGTCGACAGCCCTTCGGATGCCGCATAGACCGCGGCCGCCAGCCCCGCCGGCCCGGCGCCGACAATGGCGATGTCATAGACCATGTCGGGATCGATCGGCCGCAGCAGGCCGATGCAGCGGGCAAGTTCGGTTTCGCCGGGATTGTGCATCAGCTTGCCGTTGGGGCAGAGCACGATCGGCAGATGGTGCGGGTCAACATGAAAATGCTCAATCAGCGTCTTGGCGCACGGGTCGCTGTCGGAATCGAGCGCGCGGTGCGGCTGGCCGCTGCGGCGCAGAAACCCCTGCAGCCGCAGCGTGTCGCCATTGCCGGCCGGGCCTACGACGATCGGTCCGCTGCTGCCGCTTTCCAGGAGCCCGACGCGGCGCAGGATCAGCGCCCGCATGATCCGCTCGCCAAGGCTTGCCTCCTGCACCATCAGGTCGCGCAGCCGCTGCGAGGGGATGACGAAGGCCTCGACCGGCTCGGCCGCCTCCGCATTGACCAGCGACGGCCGGCTGGAAAGCTGCGCCAGCTCGCCGATGAAATTGCCGGGACCATGAGTGACGATGGTCTCGCGCCGGCCGGGCCTGACATCCTGGGTGATATCGACCGTGCCCGACAAGATGACGATCAGCCCCGGCGCCACGGTGCCGGCGGTGACGATATGCTCGCCGGCGGCATAGGAACTCGCCTCGCCGAACCGGCGCATGCGCTCGATATCGGCGTCGCCCAGGATAGGAAACATCTGGTCGCGGCGGGTGACGGTGATCGGCTGGGTGGGTGGGGCCATAGATAGAACGTAGCGCCGAGACGGCCGGGTTTGAAGTGGTTTGTTGGAGGACTGGCCGGAAGGGGAGGTGGCTCCCGCGCCATCTGGTTCGGATGCTTCGCATGGCCCCGCGCTGCAAGGCAAACAGCGCGCCGACCAGTGCGACCTTTATAAGGGCGAGCCCGAGCAGTACCGTCGGCAGTCCTCGCTCACCGGTGTGTTGCAGGAGCAGCGCGCCGACGAACGGCGCCGCGGCTATCGCGTTACGCCAAGCGCCTGGGGTGCGGTGGTATCCTCGGGCTCCCCGAAGGCAGATCCCGGCGAAAGCCCATTCGTCACATCTTTGTAGAGCGCTATCGGATGCGGGCGCCCCACCAGATATCCTTGGATTTCGGGACATCCTTCCCTCATCAGGAAGGCACGCTCGTCCTCTGTTTCGACACCCTCCGCGATGACAGGCAAGGCCAGCGCATTCCCCAGGCTGAGTATCGTGCGCACGATGGCGGCCGATTGGACATTCGAACCGACACCCGAAACAAAACTGCGATCGATCTTGATCTTGTCGAATGGAAACGCCTGCAGCGAGGACAGCGAGGCATACCCGGTGCCAAAATCATCCATCGAGACCCTGACGCCCAACGCCTTCAACCTCCGCAAAACCGACAAGGCAGTTGCCCGGTCGCGGATGAGAACCCCTTCCGTGATTTCCAGTTCCAGCCGCCCCGGAGCAAGGCCGGTCTCGTAGAGGATAGAATGAACGAGGCCTACCAGGTCCCCGAAACGGAACTGCACGGGAGAGAGGTTGACGGCGATCTGCAGCGGTGAGGGCCAGGAGGCCGCGTCTCTGCACGCCTGCCTGAGCGTCCATTCACCTATCTCAACGATCGTGCCATCCTGTTCGGCAAGCGAGACAAACGCGTTTGGGGAGATGAGCCCATGCTTTGGATGGTGCCATCGGGCGAGTGCCTCGAAGCCGAAAATTTCGCCGTCCATCCTGGCTTGCGGCTGATAATGAAGCACAAGTTCGCCATGGGCGACCGCAGAGCGCAAATCTCGCTGCAAGGCGTAGCGCTCTCTTAGCCGCTTATCCATCTCAGGATCGAAGAATTGCACCATCCGACGACCGTCCGCCTTGGCCCGGTAGAGCGCTGCGTCGGCATTTGCCATCAGCGCCGCTGCATTCTCTCCGTCTTTCGGATAGATCGCCGCCCCGATGCTCACCCCGATCGAAATGTGCTGGCCCCGGATTTCGAATTTGCCTGCCGCCGATTCGAACAGACGGTCCGCAACGTCCTTGGCACTCGCGGACCGGTCATCCATGGCCAGGACAACCGTGAATTCGTCGCCGCCCATGCGCGCGATAAAGGCCTCAGGCGCCGCGGTTTGGAGACGCCGGGAAATGGTGCAAAGCAGATCGTCGCCGGCGGCGTGCCCGAAAACGTCGTTCGCCTCTTTAAAATGGTCAAGGTCGATGCTGAAGACGGCAAAGCTGGCGTGCGTTGCTTTTGCGCGCTCGAGCGTCGTGGCCAGGTGTGCTGCAAGCGCGGCTCGGTTCGCCAGGCCGGTAAGCGGATCGTGGTGCGCGAGATGCGCGATTTCCTCGTGCCGTGCCATCAGTTCGGTGCGCGCTACGTTCATGTTCTCGCGCGCGTCGTCCAGGCCGTGGGCGGCTTCCCTCACCTTGTCCTGGAGCAGGTTGAAGCTTTCGGCCATCTCTCCAAGTTCGTCACGAGAGTTTACCGTAACCGGCATGATATTCACGGAGGCATGCGCCGCCGCGAGGTCTCCCCGCCCCAGGGCGACCATGGCGAGAGAGAAGTCCTTCAGCGTTCCGGATGTCAGACGCTTTGCCGCGTTGCTCACCTCGGTCGCCGAATGGGTGATCATCCCCGGCAAGATCAGGCCAACGCTGATGGTCAGCAGCGCGACAACGACAAAAATGTCCTCCAGCGCGGCGACCAATGAAGTGTCGCCTTGGGGAACGCTGCCGATCGCCAGGAAATAGCCGGCACCGTCAAGCACGAGCACAAAAAGCATGGCTCCGGTAAGCTTCAGGTGAAGCGTATGTGGCAGCAAGGGTAGACCGAGTGCGTATCGATCCTCCATCGTGCGCCAGGCGTATAGCGCAGCACCCGAATATGCCAAAGCCAGACCGAACAGGACGGTAGGAAGGCCAAATTGCTGAAATCCCAGTATGGCGGTCAACAGCCATATTGCAGCCGCGCCTACGCCAAGGATGATCGTTCCCCTGGGAGCCCGGAAGGGTCGCTCGGCTTCGGGACTGTCACGGCGCAAGAGCCAGACTGCGATGTTTGGCATGCAGATGCTGATCAGGTACGTAAAATTGGCCGCGGCGATCATCCAGAGCGGATACCCGCACAGCATGAAGCCGATTGCCGCGGCAGCTGTGAGCAGCGTTGCCGCCCAGGGACAATCTGTTGAGGTGCGCCTGGCCAGGAAGCTCGGCAGCAGGCCGTCTTCGCTCAGCTGCGCAAGGGTCCGCGCGGCGCCTGCCAATGGCTGCAACGTTCCATGGAACATGTTCAGCATGATGAGCCAGATGGCGGCCGCCTTGCCGAAACTCCCCAACAAGGGCGCAAAGGTGGGCCCGAGAGCTATGGCGAGGTCGGTGCCGAGCGGCTCCGGCCCGAGCACACCCAGCCAGACAACCGGCAGGACCAGGAAATAGACGCCGGCCATTGCGGCGCTGGCCCACATCGCCAGAGGAATGTTGCGGTTGGGATCGATGGTTTCGCCAACATGGCAGGCTGCAGCCTCAAATGCCGGTGCGGCAAACCCGATCAGGTACAGTCCCGCCATCACCGACGTGATGTCGCCGAACAGGCCGGTAAACGGGCTGGTCAGGGCAAAATCCGTCGCCTGCCGCCAGTCGACCGAGCCACTGATGACCGGGACGAGGGATGAGAGAAACGCAAGCGTCGCGGAGGCAGTGGCGATCGGGATCGCCAGTTGGACCACCCACTTGATTCCACACAGGTTGACCGCCGTAAAGAATGCGATAAGCCCGCAGGCGACCGCCTCCACGGGGAGGCCCGGCAGGTACCATTGCTGGATTGCAGACGCTGAAAGAACCGCTGTCAGTCCGCAGGTCGGCACCCAACCCCACCAATAGCAGGTGCCCGTCAGAGCCGAGAGAACGGGACTGTAAGGTCGGAAGGCTTCGGCGCACGCTGCAGAGATACCGCCGACGCGGTTTGGCCACATGAGAACCAATTCGGTCCACGCAGGCGCGGCGGCCCAGCTTAGAAGCAGACCAACAACCAGCAAAGGAACCGCAGCGCTTCCTTGACCGGGAATATTCCCCTGGCCGACAAAAAGGGCGGCAATCAGAAACAGGCTTTGATTGCTGCCACCCATGGCGAGCGCTGTCGTGCCCATCCATCCCAAGGTTCTCGGGTGCGGTCGTGAAGGCGTGAGGCCCGGCATTCAGAGACATCCATTCGAGTGCGGAGCGCTGTCTGACTGGCGAATGTAACCTGCGGAGATATGTCTGTCGAACGTCGCGCTCCCGAAGTCAAAGTTGGACCTTAGGTGAGACGTATTAAGACTTCGTACCAAACCAGATCCGCCCGATGATCGCTGTCAACTTGCGGTGGCTGCGGTTCAATCATACTGATGCCGGCCCCAAGGCCTTGACCTCCTCAGATCTGGGATGTCATTTCCAATTTTATCTATCGCCCACTATGGAAGAGCGATCGAATAGTCGCGAATACAGCCTAATATCGATTATTATCGACAAATCTCGTGATTGCGGCGCTATCATCCGAAGGCGGCTGAAATCGACTGTAGATCGCTAATCACATTGACCGCTTTTGACTTCGTACCTCGCCATCGCGGGGCAAGGACCGAGACTTCACGCCGTGCCTCAAATTGGAGCTAACTTGTGCGAGCATGCCCATAGCCCCGCGTTGCAGGGCAAACAGCGCGCCGACCACGCTGGGCGCGGCGGTCGGCCTTGGCGCGCTGGTGGGTCCTTCCCAGGCCGGCGCCCGTACGGTCGATATGGCGATCGCTCGCTACCATCATCGGATCTGGACCAAACTGGCCTCGGTGACATTTGTGACCATAGGCGTGGCGACGCTCTGGACCGGCCTGCCGGTTCTGCCGGCCGCGCTGATTTTCTACGGCGCCGGCTTCGGCTAGCATGGCCGGGTATCTTCACATGCGGCGACATGGTGTTCTGGACGATGCTTGAGCGCGACGCGACCTCTCCAGCGGGCACGCCTTCGACGCCGGCCCGTAGCAGGAATGTGTTCAGCACCAGAACACTTGGGATCAGCGTTGCGGGAGCCTGCACACGTGAGTACTCCGCCTCACAAGCCTTCCGGCTGGTCCTCGAGGACGAACGACGCTGCAATCAGGTCATCGCCACTGATGCGGCCACTGCCGCCAACCATGATGGATGCGACTTTCTGAAAGGTCTTCATGTCGGCCTCTGTTATGCGCGCATCGCGCATTCTCGCCCTGAGAGAACCCAAGCGGGTATCAAGGGCTGGCGATGTCTCGACGTCATCGATCATCTTCGATCATCCTGGAGCGCAATGTGAAATCCGCTGCCCGCCGCCATGGCCGGCGGCGGGCGGCAGCTATTCGATCAGTCGTAGACCTTCACAATTTTCCGGGTGCTGGGATCGACCAGGACGGTGCGGTTGTCGACCACGACGTAGCGGTATTTGACGTTGGGAACTTCGTGCAGCTCGACCGTATCAGGCAAGGCACTGCCGACGTTCAGCTCCACGCCCGGGATCTTCACCGAAGCCAGCGGCTGCTTTTTCACGTATTCGCGGACGACCGTATCCTGCTCCGGTGTGATGACGACATCCTGAGCTGCGGCGGCGCCGACCCCAGCCAAAAGCAACAAGCCTGCAGCGGCACTTGCAAAGTGGATTTTCATGGTTTTCTCCTCGCGTAATCCGGCGACGGCACCACGCCTGTTCGCCGAGGGACCGAACTTGAGATCAGCCAGATTGTTCCTGTGACTTCAGTCCGCGGCGAACCAGACCAAAGTCGGATATCAGCTAAGACCCAAGTCCCGAGGCGGAACGTTCAAGCGGGGCAGGCGTTTCCCAAATGCAACTAAATAAAACAGGAGAGGAACACATGGCAGACGGCCCAACTGTTGTTAATTCTGGGGGTGGCGGCGGCACTGCGATTGCTGTTGTTCTTGCACTTATTGCGGTCGTAGTGTTGCTTATTTTTACCGGCGTCATCAATATCCGCGGCGACGGCGGCAAGGATATCAACGTCAAGGTTGAAGCGCCAAAGGTGGAAGCTCCGGCTGCACCTGCAAAGCCTGCGGCACCTGCCCCAGCCCCTGCGAGTGGCGGCTGATCTGCTCGTATCCACGCCTTCAAACTGACCTATGAAAAGGAAATTCCCATGACCAGGTATTTCGTCAGCGCCGCCGGCGCCCTCGTCCTTATGGCGGGCATCGGCACCTCGTTTGCCGAGGATGTTATTGTTCTCAAGCCCGAACAACAGACGGTCGTTCGCGAATATATCCATAAGCAGAAGCTGGCCTCAGTCAGTTTGCTCGGCGTCGAACTCAACGTCGGCACGGCACTTCCCGACACTGTCGAGCTCCACGCAATCGACGTTCCGGATGTCCGCTACAAGTATACGGTTGTCGGAGATCACGCGGTTCTCGTCGATCCCGACACGCGCAAGGTCGTGCAGATCATCGAGTAACGCGCGAGCCCGCCGCTCCGATCAGGAGCGGCGGGCTTTGGCTGCGCTGTGAAGGCTCTATGGGCGGCCGTTTTCTGAACGGGAGGATGTCTGATGTTTAGCGACAAGGAAACTTGGGTCCTGGAAGCTGCCTTACTCGCGGCAATTCCAATTTGCGTAGCCGTCACCGCACTCGTGGCATTTTTGACCGCGGCCTGGATATGAACCGCTTTCTCTTTGTGATGGGCGACTTTCTATCCCGGCCACCGGGCTTCTATGTCCTTCTTGTAGCCATGCTGCTCTGTACTGCGTTGGTGCCATTCGGCCTGACCAATGTGGTCACCTACGCATTGTCGGTAGCGGCCATCGTGATCACCGGCGTTGTGCTGATCCAGGGTTACCGCGACACGGCCGCCATTCACGCCAAGCTTGATGAGATTATCGTTTCGCTGAATGAGACCAGAAACGATGTCGTCGGCTTGGAGCATGCCGAGCCGGAGGAGATTCGGGAGAAGCTCCAGACACTCGAAGAAGAAGCAATGAAAGCGGTTCGCCCGCCGCATTGACCCTCCGCTGGACAATCTGTCATCCATCAGCAAAAAAGCCCGGGAACCGGGCTTTTTTGCTTCGCGTCTAAATCATTTCGGACTTATCCGAAACGGGAATTTGGTGCCCAGAAGAGGACTCGAACCTCCACTCCTTGCGGAACACGGACCTGAACCGTGCGCGTCTACCAATTCCGCCATCTGGGCTGGTGCGGGCTCATGTAAGCGGGCAAACGATATGTGTCAACGCGCTTTTTCGAGGGCCTCTGCCTGCCGGCTTAGTTTCCCGGGGGTCAGCGCCGCCCCTCACCTGCCTGCCGGCATCCTCTCCCCGTACAGTGACGGGGAGAGGGGCGCTCTCATCGATGATTTTCGCCGGTCACCTGCGTCACAAGAAGAGCGCCGAGGCTGCGGCCAGCCCTTTCTCCCCGTCACTATACCGGGAGAACTGCCCGGCAGGGCAATGAGGGGCAGCGCCGACTTGGCGAATGCGTTGGCCGAAAACCTCACCCCTCCAGCACGTCCTTCGACGCCACGGTGGAATCGGCGTTGAGCTTGTAGATCACCGGCACGCCGGTGCCGAGCTCGAGCTTGACGATCTCCTCGCCGCTCTTGCCGTCCAGCGCCATGATCAGCGCGCGCAGCGAATTGCCATGCGCGGCGACCAGCACGGTGCCGCCTTTCAGAACATGCGACTGCATGTCGTGCAGGTAATAGGGCCAGACGCGGGCGCCGGTGTCCTTCAGGCTTTCGCCGCCGGGCGGCGGCACGTCGTAGGAGCGGCGCCAGATGTGCACCTGCTCCTCGCCCCACTTCTGGCGCGCGTCGTCCTTGTTGAGGCCGGAGAGATCGCCATAGTCGCGCTCGTTCAGCGCCTGGTCGCGGATCGTCTTCAAATCGCTCTGGCCGACCGCGTCGAGAATGTGCTGGCAGGTCTTCTGCGCCCGGATCAGCGCCGAGGTGAAGGCAATGTCGAATTTCAAGCCGCGTGCCTTGAGCTTCTGGCCGGCTTCCTTGGCCTCCTTGTGGCCCTGCTCGGTAAGGTCGACATCGCGCCAGCCGGTGAACAGGTTCTTCAGGTTCCATTCGCTCTGGCCGTGGCGCACGAGCACGAGAGTTCCCGACATGTTTGCTCCTTCAAAATTATGGATGGTTTAGCTCAAGCCGAGCACGTCCCGCATGGAATAAAGTCCGGGCTTTTTACCGCGCGCCCAGAGCGCGGCCTTGACCGCGCCGCGGGCAAAGATGGCGCGGTCCTCGGCATGGTGCGACAGCGTGATGCGCTCG
Organism: Mesorhizobium sp. M0058; assembly: GCF_040323095.1. Classification (NCBI taxonomy): domain Bacteria; kingdom Pseudomonadati; phylum Pseudomonadota; class Alphaproteobacteria; order Hyphomicrobiales; family Phyllobacteriaceae; genus Mesorhizobium; species Mesorhizobium sp. M0058. Next base: position 139,061 of record NZ_JAMYUQ010000012.1, on the reverse strand, counting down.
CCGGTCCCGGCCAGGATGACGCTGTGGTCGCCGACCACCGAGCCACCGCGCAAGCTGGCAAAGCCGATCGTTCCTGGCTTGCGCACGCCGGTATGGCCGTCGCGTGACCGCACATCGTTGCCGGCAAGGGAAATGCCGCGTCCCGCCGCCGCCGCTTCGCCGAGCAGCAAGGCGGTGCCCGAGGGCGCGTCGACCTTGTGCTTGTGATGCATTTCGAGGATCTCGATGTCGAAATCCTCTGGACCGAGCGCGCGCGCGGCCTGCCCGACCAGCACCGCCAGAAGATTGACGCCGAGGCTCATATTGCCGGATTTGACGATCGTCGCGTGGCGCGCCGCGGCCTCGATCCTGGCGTCGTCTTCCGCCGAGCAGCCGGTGGTGCCGATGACATGGGCAATGCGTGCCTGCGCGGCATAGCCTGCGAATTCGACGGTGGCTGCCGGCATGGTGAAATCGAGCACGCCGTCGGCCTTGGCGAACACCGGCAGCGGATCGTCGCCGATCGTCACATTGATGATGCCGATGCCGGCAAGCTCGCCCGCATCCCTGCCGAGATAGGGCGATCCGGTTCGTTCGACCGCGCCGACGACGCGGGCGCCGGGGATCGAATGGATGGCGCGGATCAGCGTCTGGCCCATGCGGCCGGCCGCCCCCACCACCACCAGGCCCATTTCGCTGGATTCGCTCATGCTGTTCTCCCCACCGCCTTCTTGGCGCGGCTGCGCCGGACCGGAGTTTGGACGGGCTTCGAGTCGTCGACAAGCCCCAGTCCGTTCTTGCCTTGAATGCGGTGGAAGCGGGCGTAGACACTGTTTGGATCGGCCATCAGTGCGGCATGGGTGCCTTCCTCGACCAGGCGCCCCTCTTCAAGCACGATAATGTGGTCGGCGTTGACGACCGTCGACAGGCGATGCGCTATCACGATGGTGGTGCGCCCTTCCATCACGTGGGTCAGGGCCTCCTGGACGCGCGCCTCGGCCTCGTTGTCGAGCGCCGAGGTCGCTTCGTCGAGCAAAAGGATCGGCGCGTTGCGCACGATCGCCCGCGCAATCGAGACGCGCTGGCGCTGGCCGCCGGAAAGGGTCGAGCCGCCCTCGCCGACGGGCGTGTCGTAGCCCTGCGGCTGCTGACGGATGAACTCGTCGGCCGCCGCCAGCACCGCCGCCCGCTCGATCTCGGCGTCGGTCGCCGAAAGTCGGCCAAAACGGATGTTGTCGCGTATGCTGCCTTCGAACAGATAGGGCGCCTGCGAGACATAGGCGATCGAGCCGCGCAGCGAGTGCTTGGTGACTTTGGAAATGTCCTGGCCATCGATCTCGATCGAACCCTTGTCGACATCGTAGAAGCGCTGCAGCAGCGCCACGAGCGTCGTCTTGCCGGCACCCGAGGCCCCGACCACCGCCGTAACCTTGCCGGCCGCGGCGGTGAAACTCAGGTTCCTGATCACCGGCATGTCGGCGCTGTAGCCGAACGTCACATTGTCGAAGCGAACCTCGCCGGTGGTGATCCTGGCTTCGACCGCGTCGGGCGCATCGCCCTGTTTAGGCTCCAGGTCGAGCAGCTCGTAAATCATCCGGGCGTTGACCAGGGCACGTTCCATACCGACCTGCGTACGAGCCAGGCGCCGTGCCGGATCGTAGGCCATGATCAGCGCGGTGATGAAGGAAAACACAGCGCCTGGTGGTTGTCCGAGCACCAGCGCCCGGTAGCCGGAATAGGCAAGGACGGAGGTAATGGCGAGACCGCCCAAAATCTCGGAAATCGGCGACAGCCGCTCCGCGACCCGGGCGATCTTGTTGTTACGCTGCTCGGCCGTATCGGCCATGATGCCGATCCGGCGCGCCAGCTCGGCTTCCAGGGTGAAGGCCTTGACGATGGCGATGCCTTGCGTGGCCTCCTGTACGGACCCGTTCAGCCGCGAGTTGATCAGCACCGATTCCCGGTTGATGCGCCGCAATCGGCGGGTGATGTAGACGACGGCCCAGATCAGCGGCGGCCCGATCAGCAGCGAGCTGAGCGACAACACCGGATCCTGGTAGATCATGACGCCGACGAGGGCGATCAGCGAGACCGCGTCGCGGCTGATGGAGGTCAGCGTCAGCGACAGCAGATCGCGAACGCCGCCGACATTCTCGTTGACCTGTGCCGCCAGCCGACCGGAACGCGTATCGTTGAAGAAGTCGACGCCGAGCTTCATCAGGTGGTCGAAGCTGCGCTTCTGGTAGCGGGCGACCAGATTGTTGCCGATCTTGGCCAACGCGACCGCCTGGCCGTAACCGGCGAAGCCGCGCAGCACGGAGGCGGCCATGAACCCGGCGCAGATCCAGACGATCATGTCGCCGCGTCGTTCGTAGAAGATCTCGTTGATCATCGGGGCCATGATCCACGCCGTGAAGGCGGTGGTGGCGGAAACAATCAGCAGGCAGCCGACGGCAACGACATAGGTCCAGCGATATTCACTACCGTTTTCGGCCAGGATGCGGCGCAGCACCGCAGTGACCTCAGCTGGCTGGACTTTCAGTTTGAGTGGACTTTGAGCGGTCAAATCGCGGGCGCTTCGTGGTTTGCTAGAGCATGATGCCGAAAAGTGTGAAGCGGTTTTCGGACGACATCATGCTCTATCTCTTTGATTTAGAGCCGGATTCAGATTTCAGGTCGATTCGATCTGAAATCATCCGGCCCTAGGGATGCCAGGCTGGAATTCGGCCCCCTCTTAGCGCCCCGGCTACGGCTTGCCTATGGCGAAACTTCGTCGCGGCCCGAGGTTGGGGTCACGAAAGCGGCAGCCATTTCCAGGAAAATACCCGTTTTCGGGACGAAATGGATCATGCCCGCCAGCGCCGCCCCGCGGTCTGGACGCCGAACAGCGAAGGGTTGCGGGCATAGGCGGCAAGGCCCAGAAGTGCTGCCAGCGGGTGGGTGATGACATAGACCGGCATCGAGGCCATCAGCGCGCTGTGCGGCGCTTTGTCCTCGAAGGCGGCACGGAAATTGCCTTCCTTCAGTGCCGGAACGATCTTTTGCGCGATGCCGCCGGTCAAAAACACGCCGCCGCGGCTCATGAACACCAGCGCGAGGTCGCCGGCGGTGCGGCCGAGGCAGGTGACGAACAGCGCCAGCGCTTCCTCGGCAACCGGGTCGGTCTTGGCCAGCGCCGCCCCGGTGATTTCGGCCGGCGTGGTGAACGGCGCCGGCTTGCCGTCGGCCTTGGCGACCGCCCGGTAGACATTGACCAGACCGCGCCCGCACAGGATCTGCTCGCCCGAAATGCGGCCGTCCAGCTTTTCGATATGCGGGAACACCTCGAAATCGCGCGGCGTCCGCGGACCGATATCCATATGGCCGCCTTCGCCAGGCACCGGGATCCAGTGGTGGAGGGCATGAACCAACCCGGCGACGCCGAGGCCGGTGCCGGGGCCGAGCACGACACGCCCGGCATTCTCCTCCGGCGCGCCGCCGCCGATCTTTTCCATATGCTCTTCGCCGAGCGCCACGACGGCCAGCGCCTGCGCCTCGAAATCGTTGAGCACGACGATGTCGCCCAGGCCCAGATTGGCAAACATCTGCTTCGGCTTCACCACCCAGGGACAGTTGGTAAGCGGGATCTCGTCGCCATCGACTGGTCCGGCGATCGCCAGCACTGCCGAATTCGGCCGGATGGACGACCGGTCGAGCACCGCCGCCTGGATCGCCTCGTCTATGGTGGCGAAATTGGCGGTTTGCACGATATGCGGCTCACCGGCTTCCGAATTTGCGTCGAGCACGATCGAAAAGCGCGCATTGGTGCCGCCGATGTCGCCGATCAGCACTGGAAACCGCAACGCGGTGTCGTCGTCGCCTGACATGCTCTTGCTCGTCCCCTTTGCGGCGCCGTTGCGACCGTTTCAATCGCCCGGTTTTTCAATCGCCCGGTGTTCAATCGCCCGGTGTTCAATCGATTGACTAGCGCATGGCCCCGGAAAGGGAAAGCGTCAGTTCGCCATCACTGTCCGACGTTTGCCGGCGGCCGTCGCCTTGGCAGGGGAATGCCGATCTCCGGCGTGGCGGTGAATGCGTTGGCTGCGTTTGGCAACCCGCCCGCATTGCCCGCAATAGGCGGAGGCGCGTCGGGTTCCGGCGCCCTGGCGGCGATCGGCACGCCGCCGCCGCGATAGGTGACGGCTTCGGCCGAGTCGGCATCGGGCTGGTCGAGCACGAACTGGCATTGTTTCGGCAGGTTCGCCATCGTCATCAGGTCGCGCGCCTTGGGCGCGTCCGGGTTCTTGTTGGGCCGCCACGGCTCCTCGGTAAACCACCAGGCCAGCGGCTTGCCGCAGCCGTCATCGTCGGGCGTCGCTTCCTGTCCCTTGCAGTTGGGCGAACCCGGCTGGCAGCCGATGCGGATGTGGAAATGATAGTCATGGCCCCAGAACGGCCGGATTTTTCTCAGCCAGGTACGGTCGCCGGTGACGGTGTCGCACAGCTTCTTCTTGATGCCTGGATTGACCAGGATGCGCTCGACTTCCGGATAGCTCGCGGCGCGCTTCAACAGCTTGGTATGTATCGGCTTCCACAGCCTGTCCTTCACCAGATGCGTCTTGTCGTCGACCATCAGCGTGGCGCTGATGTTTTCGCGCTCCTGGGTCGTAAGCTTGCGGTCGGGCATCGGCGTCAGCCAGATGTCGGCGTCGAGGCCGATCTGGTGCGAGGCGTGCCCGGTCAGCATCGGGCCGCCGCGCGGCTGCGAAATGTCGCCGATCAGAAGCCCCGGCCAGCCGTCGGCGGCGGCATCGCGCGACAGTTTCTCGATCAGCGCGATCATCGTTGGATGACCCCAGCGCCGGTTGCGCGAGGGACGCATCACCTCCCAGTTCTGGCCGTCCATCGGAATGGCGACGCCGCCGGTGAAGCAGCCCTTTGAATAGAAGCCGAAGGATTGCGCCGCAGCCACCGCCGGCAGCTTCTTGGCGCCGAACAGGTCTTTTGCCCGTGGCTCGGCCGTGATTGCGCCCGCCACCAGCCCGGCCAGCGCCACGACCGCCAGCGCCGCCGTCAGGAACGGCCGTCTGCCGGTCAAGGATCGCATCGAAATCGTCATGAACCCCACTGCAAAAGTCCGCAACACAATCGAATCATATCACCCTCGGGCTCGCGTTTCGATTATCTACCTTCATCGGGCTGCGCGGCTCGCCGTCGCGCCAGCTGCCGTCGGCCCACATCCGATCGAACGCCTGGCGGTAGTCCGGATAGCGGAACCGGTAGCCCGCTGCCTTGATCGCGGCGTTGGCGACGCGCTTGTTCTCGCCATAGAAGGACCGCGCCATGGGCGAAAGTTGGGCGGTCTCGAAAGGAATCTCCGGCGGCGGCTCGACGCCCATCAGCGAAGCGGCATAGGTGACGACATCCTGCGGCGGCGCCGGCTCGTCATCGGTGATGTTGAAAATGCCGCCTCTATTGCCACCGATGAGGTGCCAGAGCGCGCCGGCGATGTCGTCGCAATGGATGCGGTTGAACACCTGGTCGGGCTTGACCAGCCGCCTGGCCGTGCCGTTTTCCAGATTGACCAGCGCGTTGCGACCCGGCCCGTAAATGCCGGAAAGCCGCAGGATGGCCACCGGCTTGCCGGTCTCGAGTCCAAGCTGCAGCCAGCCCCGCTCGGCCGCCACTCGCATCGACGAGCGTTTCGACACCGGCCGGCATTCGGCCGTTTCATCGACCCAGGCACCGTCATAATTGCCATAGACGCCGACGGTCGAGAGATAGCCGATCCAGCGAAGCGCCGGCATCGCCTCGATCGCCTTGCGCGCGGCGAGAAGCACAGGGTCGCCGGCCTCCTCCGGTGCCACCGAGACGACGAGATGGGTGGTCTTTTCCAGCGCATCGCCGATTTCAGGGGTCAGGGCGCCGTCGAACAGCAGCGGCGCGATGCCGACCTGCCGCAGCGCGTCGAATTTTTCCAATGAGCGCGTGGTGCCAAAAATGAGATTCTTGTGAACAGGGGCGCCCACACTACCCCTCCCCACAAGGGGGAGGGAACGTTGCCGCGCGCTCTTACCGATCCCAGTCGCTGGGTCTGCGAAGGTAGGCGCTTCCGCGAGTTCCCCTCCCCCTTGTGGGGAGGGGTTAGGGGTGGGGGTATTCGTAGTGCGCAAACCGTGCCAGCCCGCATTGGCCCGTGCAAAGGCTTTGCCCGAATAGCCGGCGCCAAAGATAAAAACCTGTTTTTCGCTCATGCGTGCGCCTCAATTGGCAATACGGACAGCCATTCGCCCCGCACTGTCTTGTCGGTTTCAGTGTTCGAGTAGATCGCCGCCTGCCTGTTGAATTCGGCGGCCGGCACCAGCCGCGCCAGCGCCCAGATCGCCGCGCCGCGCACCAGCGGCGAGGCGTCGCCAAGGAGGGCGCGCACCGGGCCGGCCAGCGAAACATCGCCGGAATTGCCGGCGGCGGTCAGCACGTTGCGGACAAAGCGGTCGCGGCCGATGCGTTTGATCGGCGAGCCCGAGAAGAAAGACCGGAACGCCGTGTCGTCCAGCTGCAACAGCTCGCCCAGCGGCGGCTCGCGCAGTTCGTCGCGGGCAGCAAGCTTGGCTTCCGAAGCGGCGCGGGCAAACTTGTTCCACGGGCAGGCGGCGAGACAATCGTCGCAGCCATAGATGCGGTTGCCGATCTTTTCGCGGAATTCTTGCGGGATCGGCCCCTTGTTCTCGATGGTCAGGTAGGAGATGCAGCGCCTGGCATCGAGCCGATAGGGCGCCGGAAAGGCATCGGTCGGGCAGGCGTCGAGACAGGCGCGGCAGGAACCGCAATGGTCTACCTCGGTCGCATCGGGCGTGAGCTCAGCCGTGGTGAAGATGGTGCCGAGAAACAGCCAGGAGCCGTGCTCGCGGCTGACCAGATTGGTATGCTTGCCTTGCCAGCCGAGCCCGGCGGCCTCAGCCAGCGGCTTTTCCATCACGGGCGCCGTATCGACGAAAACCTTCACGTCGCCGCCGGCCCGCGCGACGATCTTGCCGGCGATCTCCTTCAGCCGGCCCTTCATCACCTCGTGATAGTCGCGGTTTTGCGCATAGACCGAGATCGCGCCGCGATCGCGCCTTGCCTGCAGCGCACGCGGATCGTGGTCGGGGCCGTAATTCATTGCCAGCACGATGATCGAGCGCACCTCGGGCCACAGCGTCGAAGGCTCGCTACGGCGTTGAAGCGTCTCCGCAATCCACGCCATCGAACCGTGAAAACCATCGGCGACGAATTCGGCCAATCTGGCTGGCGCCAGCGGGATCGCATCGGGCGTGGTGACGGCAACCGCATCGAAGCCGGCGCGCCGCGCCTCGGCGTCGACTAGCGCGCGCAGGGTTTGGCTTCTAGAAGTCGAGGTCCGCATAATGCGACACCGGCGACAGGCCGCGCACCCGGTCGGAGAGCAGCGGCCGGAACGACGGCCGCGATTTCACCCGCGTGTACCATTCGCGCGCCGCGGCATGCTCGCGCCAATCGATCTCGCCGAGATAATCCAGCACCGACAGCGTCGCCGCTGCCGCCAGGTCGGCATAGGTGACCTTGCTGCCGGCCAGCCAATGACGGGTGCCGGCCAGCCAGTTGGTGTACTTCATGTGCTGGCGAATGTTGGCGCGCGCCGCGCGGATCGCCGCCGAATCGGGGGAACCGCCGCCCGCCGTTTCCGGCATCACCGGCTTCAGCACGCGCTCGCGCACCAGATGCCGGGTCACTTCGCTCTCGGCCTTGTTGAGATACCAGTCGGTCAGGCGGCGGATTTCGGCGCGCTGCATCGGGTCTTCGGCAAACAGGCGCTTGTCGCGCTTCAGGACACCACGTGTTTCGTCGAGATATTCAGCGATCACCATGGCGCCGACGATCGGCACGTCGCCTTCGGCCAGCAGGATAGGCAAGGTGCCGGCGGGGTTCAGCGCCAGAAACTCCTTGCGCCGCGTCCACGGTTTTTCCTCGATCAGCGCCAGCTCCTCGCCATATTCGCCGAAGGCGAGGCGCACGAAGCGGCAGGTGGCGAACATCGGGTGATGGAAAAGCGTCAGCATGATTCCGCGATATTAAGGCGCACTGGCGAATCGCCGTCCGCACCGGTAAGTCTTGGCGGCCCGTCATGCGGCCGTCACGGTGCTGCGACCTATAGGGGGACTTCCGCGCCGTGACAAGCAAGCCCTTTTGCCAGCCGTTTCCTTCCGTCCCTTGAATGCCGAGGTTGCCATATGGATAGCCATACCATTGTCGAAGCCCTGCTGCTCGGCCTGCTGGAGGGGCTGACCGAGTTCATCCCGGTCTCCTCGACCGGCCATATCCTGCTCGCCGGCCATTTCCTCGGCTTCCATTCCACCGGCAAGGCTTTTGAGATCCTGATTCAGCTCGGCGCCATCCTGGCGATCCTCAGCGTCTATTTCCGCCGTCTGTGGCAGATGCTGCTCGACCTGCCGCATGACTGGCTGACGCGGCATTTCGTCCTCGGCATCCTGATTGCCTTCCTGCCGGCCGCCATCATCGGCGCGCTGGCGCATGATTTCATCAAGACGGTGCTGTTCGAATCGCCAAGGCTGATCTGCATCATGCTGATCATCGGCGGCGTCGTGCTGCTGGTCATCGACCGCATGAAGCTGCAGCCGGTCTACCGCGACGTCGAGCGCTTCCCGACAAGGCTTTATTTGCAAATCGGCCTGTTCCAGTGCCTGTCGCTGATCCCCGGGACGTCGCGCTCCGGTTCGACCATCGTCGGCGCGCTGCTGCTGGGCGTCGACAAGCGCGCGGCGGCGGAATTCTCCTTCTTCCTCGCCATCCCGACCATGGTCGGCGCCTTCGCCTTCGATCTGTTCAAGAACCGCAACGTGCTGAGCAGCGCCGACCTGCCGATCATCGCTATCGGCTTCATCGCCGCCTTCCTTACCGCGCTGATCGTCGTCCGCTTCCTGCTCGATTACGTCTCGCGCAACGGCTATTCGCTGTTCGGCTGGTGGCGCCTGGTGGTGGGAGCGGTTGGGTTGGTGGCGCTTTTCATTTGGGGGTGAGCTTTACCCTCCCCCTTGTGGGGGTCCGAAGGACGGGCGAGACAGGCGGCTCGCCCCGGTCAGTCGATCTGCAAAGCGGATCGGGGTGGGGGCGCCACGCCCCCGCCCCGTTTCGCCAACGACGCTTCGGGTCGCTTGCTCACCGACCCTCCCCACAAGGGGGAGGGTAAAGGCCGCTAACTCCTCCCATAAAACGCGTTCTCGACATGCACCGGCCAGCGCCAGGGCAGCACCGCGATCATGTCGAAGCGCATTGACAATCTGCCGTAGTCCGGCTGCCGCGACAGCCAGATGTCGGCGGCGCCTTCGATGCGGCGCTCCGATTGGTGGCCGATCGCCTCCATCGCTTCCATCAGCGTGCGCCGCGCCTTGACTTCGACGAACAGCACCAGGTCGCCGCGCCTGGCGATCAGGTCGATCTCGCCGAAGCGGGTGCGATGCCGGCGGGCGAGGATGCGATAACCTTTCAGCATCAGCGCCGCTGCCGCCAGCCACTCGCCGCGATGGCCGCGCCGATAGGCTTTTTGGCGGCTGGCGGCCGGGCGCTCAGCCACCTTCGCCTTCTCCAACCGCATCCCTGAGTTCCAGCAGCCGCCGGTAAAGCGCCTGCTTCTGCCCGCCAGTCATCTTCGCCGCCTCCGCCGCCGCCTTGGACGCCGGCATTTCGGCGGCCAGCGACAGCAGCAGCCTGTCGATGTCGGCGGGTTGGTCGGGCTTGATCTCGGCGGGCCCGACGCAGATGACGATCTCGCCCTTCGGCGTGTCAGCCGCCGCATAGTGGTCGGCCAGCGCCTGCAGCGTTCCCGTCCGCATCTCTTCAAAAGTCTTGGTCAGCTCGCGGCCGATGGCGGCCTTGCGCGCGCCGCCCAACGCCTCGACCATGGCGACCAGCGTTTCGGCCAGCCGACGCGGCGACTCGAAGAAGATCAGCGTTGCCGGCACCGCCCTGAACGTTTCGAGCTTTGTCAGCCGCTGCCCAGATTTCACCGGCAGAAACCCGGCAAACAGGAAGGCGTCGGACGGCAGGCCCGACGCCGTCAGCGCCGCCAGCGGCGCCGATGGGCCGGGGATCGGCACCACGCGCAGGCCGCGCTCCAGCGCTTCGCCGACCAGCCGGTAGCCTGGGTCGGAGATCAGCGGCGTGCCGGCATCCGAAATCAGCGCCACGCTCTGCCCGGCCTCGAGTGCCGCGATCAGCTTCGGTCCGGCCTCGCCGGCATTGTGTTCATGATAGGCCGTGGTGCGGCGGCGGATGCCGTAGCGGTCGAGCAGCACGCGCGAGACGCGGGTGTCCTCGCAGGCGACGACGTCGGCGGCCGCCAGCGTTTCCAGCGCGCGCAGCGTGATGTCGGAGAGATTGCCGATCGGCGTCGCCACCAGATACAGCGCCGGCGCCAGCGGCCGGACTGCGATCTCGGTCTGCCCGATCACATAGCTGCGTTTCTCGCCGGTCACCGGGTCTCTCCATTTCGCCCTGTTTGGCATGGCGCGCGCCGGGTTGCAAAACTCCCGAACGTCGGGCCAAACCTGACGCCGATGTAACCCGGCGGCCATGTCTTTGCCACAGTGGGGAACGAAAGCGTGGCTGGCGGATTGAATACCTGAGTCTCTTGAGGAGGAGGACAGGATGGACAGCCTGGAATTGCAGGACGTTTTCGAGCCCTATTATGCCGAGCGCAAGCGCTTCACTGCGCGAAAGGGCAAGCGTGCGCTCGCCGAAAGCGACACCGGCCTGGCCAGTCGGACGGCCACCGCCTTGCCGACGAATGTCAGGCTTTCGGACAACAAACCGGACAGCACGACGGAGCACTGACCGTACGATGCCCAATCGTTTCGATATCTTCATCACCCGTCTTGAAACGAAGAGCGCCCGCGAAGGCGCGCCGCCGCATCCGATGAACGACCAGAACAGCGTCCGCCGGGACAAGAGCGACGCCAAGCCGGCCCGGACCGGAGAGGCGCATGCCGAGAAACACCGCGGCAAGCGCCGCTTCAAGCACGACGCTTGACCTTCGCGATTGGCGAGGACCACCCTCACTTCGTCATCACGGGCGAGCAAGGAGCGAAGCGACGCGGCGCAGACTCGAGGATGACGAACGCGTGGTTGCGAAGCCCCCATAGTTCAATCGAGATATCGCGAAGCCCGTGCCTTCAGAAGGTCGATCAACTCCGGATCCATGGATCCGTAGTCATCCGGGATGTCGAGGCAGATGACGCGGGCCTTCTTCAGGCTCTCCTTGAATTCTTCTGCAGCTTGGTGCGGTGCGCTTTTTCCATCACGAAGACGATGTCGGCCCAGGCGACCAGTTCATGCGTCAGCGGCGTGTCTGCATCGTGATTGGTGCCGGCCGACTCGACCTCGATATCCCTACGTTTGGAGAACACCTGCTCGGCGGTCGGGCTGCGCAAGCGGTTCTGGCTGCAGACGAACAGGACGTTCTTCACCGACTACTCATCCCAGATCTTACGCAGATTTTTGCTGAGAGGGATGTACTGATCAAATGTGAGTCCATTCAGATCAAACTCGAGCAACTCATCCTTGGCGATTCCGCGAAGCTTATTTCCAATATATGTTATGAAACTGAGGACAACGCTGAATTCGCTCAAGTGGGTCAATTTTAGTTTCGATGTGACCGTTGCGTTCCTGATGAAAATCGCCTGAGCCTCAAAGAGGTCGTCTTGCTCTGGAGATCTCAAGATTTCGGTCAATCCAAACTCGAACACATCATCCGTGTTCAATGTCATCAAGGTCTCGTGGATCAGGAACGTCATCGCAGGAGTCACCTCGGATGCGGCGCTGGCACGCCAGCGGTTCAACAAGTCGACTTTCTAACATCCTTGCTCAAGCCGATAAATCGTCCAACAGCCCGGCCATTTGCCCTGTGGGCTCACCGCGCCAAATCCGCCACCACGGCATCGAGCACGATCATGCCGGCTGGCGTGGCGCGTAGCCTGGCATTGCCGATCGGCGCCACCAGCCCCTCATCCTGCAGCACGGTCAGCCGGGCGCTCGACAGGCCGCGCCCGGAAAACGCCTCGTAGCGGGAAAGGTCGATGCCTTCGGCCAACCTCAGCCCCATCAGCAGGAACTCGTCGGCCTCTTCGGAGCGCGTCAGGATCTCGCCGCCGGTGACGCCATGGCCCCTGGCCTCCACCAGATTGGCCCAGGTCTCCGGCATCCGCTCGGCGATCGTCACGGTGCGGTGGCCGTTCTCGATAAAGCGGCCATGCGCGCCCGGTCCGACGCCGACATATTCGCCATAGCGCCAATAGGTCAGATTGTGCCGGCTCTCGGCGCCCGGCCTGGCGTGGTTGGAAATCTCATAGGCCGGCAGGCCATGCGCTGCGGTGATCTCCTGCGTCAGCGCATAGAGATCGGCGGCCCGGTCATTATCGGGGATGATGAATTTGTTCGCCGCATGAAGGGCATGGAACGGCGTGCCTTCTTCGATGGTCAGCTGGTAGAGCGACAGATGGTCGGCGGCATGGCCGATCGCCTGTTCGAGCTCCGCCTGCCAGTCATCCAGCGTCTGGCCGGGGCGGGCGTAGATCAGGTCGAAGGAAAGTCTTGGGAATATGTCCCGTGCCAGGCCAATTGCATGCAGCGCCTCGTCGACATTGTGCAGCCGGCCGAGGAAGCGCAGATCCTTGTCGTTCAGCGCCTGCACGCCGAGCGACACACGGTTGACGCCGGCGGCGCGGTAGCCGCGAAATCGCTCGGCCTCGACCGAGGACGGATTGGCTTCCAGCGTCACCTCGATGCCGTCGGGCACCGTCCAGTTCTTCGCCACGGCGTCCAGCACCGCCGCCACCGTCTGCGGCTGCATCAGCGACGGTGTGCCGCCGCCGAGAAAGATACTGGTCACTTCGCGCGGCCCGGTCCGCTCGCTCATGGTCTTCAGCTCGTTCTCGAAGGCGCGGGCAAAGCGCTCCTGGTCGACCGGCTGGTGACGGACATGGCTGTTGAAGTCGCAATACGGGCATTTGGCCGCGCAGAACGGCCAATGGATGTAGACCCCGAAGCCCGGGCTGCGGTCCAGCGACATTAAGCTGAGCCTAACCTGGCGCGGGCGAATTTCTGGAAGGCGCGGGCGCGGTGCGACAGCGCCGTCGGCTGACCGGGCTTCCAGCCGTGTTTTTCCTCAGCGCTCATCTCGCCGAACGTCTTGTCGAAACCGTCGGGCAAAAACACCGGGTCGTAGCCGAAGCCCAGTTCGCCGCGCGGCGGCCACACCAGCGTTCCCTCAGCTTCGCCGCGATAATATTCAGCCTCGCCATTGGGGAAGGCCAGGCAGATGACGGCGACGAACCGCCCCTTGCGCTGCGCTGGCTTGGCGGCGCCGACCTCCTGCAAGGCCACTTCGGTGCGCTGCATGGCCATCCCGAAGTCGCGGCTGCCATCGGGAGCTTCGGCCCAATTGGCGGTGTAGACGCCGGGGGCGCCGTCGAGCGCGTCGACGCACAGGCCCGAATCGTCCGACAGCGCCGGCAGGCCGGTCGCCTTAGCCGCGGCGAAGGCCTTGATGTAGGCGTTTTCCTCGAAGGTGGTGCCGGTCTCCTCCGGTTCCGGCAGGCCGTAGTCCTTGGCCGACTTCGCCTCGAAGCCGAACGGACCCATCAAATCGGCGAATTCGCGCAGCTTGCCTTCATTGTGGCTGGCAACGACGATCTTCTTTCCATCGAGAGAATGCATCAAAGGCCCCAGATCCTTGGCTCGGCGAATTCGATCGAATTGCCCGAGGGGTCGCGTATGTAGATCGAGCGCCCGCCCTGCGGCCATTCGAATTCGCTTTCGATGGCGATGTTTTTCGCCTCAAGTTGCGCCTTCCACTGTGCGAGTTCATCCTCACTTGCGGCAAAGCAGAGATGGCCCTCGCCGACCGTGCCATGCGGCGGCACTTTCAGCCGCGCATCGGGCGCCGGCGGGATTTTGGTGGCTTCGGCGTTGAAGATGAGCAGCACGCCCGGGCCGCAGCGGAAGAAGAGATGGCGGCCGTCGACCTTGCCGAGGAGAGGGAGGCCGAGGACATCGGAGTAGAAGGTCTCGGCAGCGGCGAGATCCGTGACGTAAAGCGCTGACTCAAGAATAGCGGAGGGGTGCATCAGGCACCCCCCTCTGCCCTGCCGGGCATCCCCCCCGCAAGGGGGGAGATTGGCAGTTCCGCTGGCGGCGTCTCAACGTTGATGGTTGGCGAAAACGGTAGCGACCTCTGATCTCCCCCCTTGCGGGGGAGATGGCCGGCAGGCCAGAGGGGGGTGTGAAGGATCGCCGACGTCATCACGTTAAATTCAATCAAGCCACAGCCATCTGCTGCAAGCTCACCAGCCGCTGAATGCCCTTCTTTGCCAGGCCCATCAGCTCCGCGAACTGCCCTTCCGAGAACGGCTCGCCCTCGGCGGTGCCCTGGATCTCGACGATGCCGCCCTTGCCGGTCATGACGAAATTGGCGTCGGTGCCGGCAGACGAATCCTCGATATAGTCGAGGTCGATGACCGGCTGGCCGTCATGGATGCCGCAGGAAATTGCCGCGACATGATCTTTCAGCACCTTGGCAACCCTGGCCATCTGCCGCGCTTCCATCCAGCGCAGGCAATCGTAAAGCGCCACCCAGCCGCCGGTGATCGACGCCGTGCGGGTGCCGCCATCGGCCTGGATGACGTCGCAGTCGACGGTGATCTGCTGTTCGCCCAGCGCCTGCAGGTCGACAACGGCGCGCAAGGAGCGGCCGATCAGCCGCTGGATTTCCAGCGTGCGGCCGCCTTGCTTGCCGGCCGAAGCTTCACGGCGCATGCGCTCGCCGGTCGAACGCGGCAGCATGCCGTATTCCGCCGTCACCCAGCCCTTGCCGGAATTGCGCATCCAGCCCGGCACCTTTTCCTCCAGGCTCGCCGTGCACAACACATGCGTGTCGCCGAATTTCACCAGGCACGAGCCTTCGGCGTGTTTGGAGACGCCGCGCTCGAAGGAGATGGCGCGCATTTCGTCGGCTTGGCGTTTAGAAGGGCGCATCGAGGCCTCTTTCTGTTCTTTTACGGTTGCGTCGGCGGCTTGTAGACGCATGCAGCCCATGGCGCAAAGGAAAAGGCCGGGCGATCTGGCACAGACGCCGGGTTGCGCGGGGGCGATGGAAGTCTATATCCTTGAGCCGGAGGTTTTTGGCTCGAATGACCAAGGCAGTCACCGAACCCAGTCTGCTGGCGCCCGCGCTGCAATCGCTCGACATGCGTTCGCGCGACATTTTCCGGCGCATCGTCGAATCCTATCTGAAGGACGGTGAGCCTGTGGGATCGCGCAGCCTGTCGCGCATCCTGCCGTCGTCGCTGTCGCCGGCGACCATCCGCAACGTGATGAGCGACCTCGAGCATCTCGGCCTGATCTATGCCCCGCACATCTCGGCCGGGCGCCTGCCGACCCAGACCGGCCTGCGCTTCTTCGTCGATGCCTTCATGGAGCTTGGCGATCTCTCCGACGAGGAACGCCGGGTCATCGAGGCGCAGGTGCGCGCCTCCGGCTCGGGCGCGACGCTGGAACACATGCTGACCGAGGCCAGCCAGATGCTGTCGGGCATGTCGCGCGGCGCCGGCCTGGTGCTCGCCACCAAGAACGAGGTGGCGCTGAAGCACATCGAGTTCATCCAGCTCGAGCCGACCAAGGCGCTGGCGGTGATGGTGTCGCAGAATGGCGATGTCGAGAACCGCGTCGTCGACCTGCCGGCCGGCATCACCGTCTCGCAGCTGCACGAGGCCTCCAACTTCCTCAACGCCCATATCAGGGGCCGCACGCTCGCCGAGGCGCGCATCGAGATCGCCCGCATCAAGGACGAGACCAGGGCAGCGCTGGACACGCTGTCGCAGGATCTGGTCGAGAAAGGCCTGGCGGTGTGGGCCGGCGCCGATAGCGGCCTGCCGGCGCGCCTTATCGTGCGAGGCCGCGCCAATTTGCTCGAAAACGTCACCGCCCAGGCCGATATCGAATTGCTGCGCCACCTGTTCGAGGATCTGGAGACGCAGGACGGGCTGATCCAGCTGCTCGACCTCGCCGAGGACGGCCCCGGCGTGCGGATCTTCATCGGCTCGGAAAACAAGCTGTTCTCGCTCTCCGGCTCGTCGCTGGTCGTGGCGCCTTACCGCGACAAGGACGCCCGCGTCGTCGGCGCGCTCGGCGTCATCGGCCCGACCAGGCTGAATTATGCCCGCATCGTGCCTATGGTCGACTACACTGCGCAATTGATTACCCGGATGTTAAGATAATTCGAAAGCCGGGATCACCGTAAAGGAGGGCGCAGAATGGCGCTTGAATCGTTCAAGGCCCAGATCAGCATGCTGCTCGAAGAAATGGTCAACCAGCCGGAGGACGAGCACGAAATCCAGGAGCAGCTGCGCGAAAAACTGCGCGAAATGCGCGCCATGGGCTTGCCGCTGCCGGAAGATCTCGTCGCATTGGAAAAGCGTCTCGACGACGATCTCGACGTCGAAGAGGAAAGTTGAGCGGTTCTCTCGTCGAATCTGCGCGCGCGCACGCTTCTCTTTTGCGGCGGCCGCACAATATCTCCCTTGTCGTGACGCGCCGACGGCGCGAGTTCGAGGAGAACAGCATGATCCGGATTGCCGGCTTCGCAGGCCTTGCCCTGCTTCTGGCCACCAGCGCCTTCGCCCAGCAGGCCGATCAACCGCTGCTGACCGGCAAGGACGCTTTCGGCGACTGGAAGGCCGACAAGCCAGGTGTGCGCCGGCTGATCAAGCCGGATGATCTGAAAAGACCCAACATCACCGGATCCGCCTCCAACAGCGCCGGCCTCGGCGATCGGCCCGAGGGCGCGAAGCCCGTCCTGCCGCCTGGGTTTTCGGCCGAACTGGTTGCTTCCGGCATTTCCAATCCGCGGGTCGTGCGCGTGGCGCCGAACGGCGACCTGTTCGTCGCCGACAGTGACGCCAACCAGATCCGCGTCTATCGGCTGGCCAAGGGTAGCGCGAAGCCGGCCGAAGAGGGCATTTTTGCCGACAATCTCAACCAGCCCTATGGCATCGCCTTCTACCCGCCTGGCGACAAGCCGCAATGGGTCTACGTCGCCAACAACGACAGCGTGGTCCGCTACGCCTACCGCGACGGCGACCTTAAAGCCTCCGGCGAACCGGAGACGATTGTCTCCGACATCCCTACCGGCGGCCACTGGACCCGCGATATCGCCTTCTCGCCGGACGGGAAGACGCTGTATCTCTCGGTCGGCTCCGGATCGAACGTCGCGGAGGGCATGCAGAAGGCACCGAAGGGCGGCCTTGACGCCTGGGCAAAATCACAGCCACTCGGCGCCACCTGGGGTTCCGAGGATGGCCGTGCCGACGTGCTGGCCTTCGGCCCCGACGGCAAGAATGGCCGCATCCTCGCTACCGGCCTGCGCAATTGCTCGGGCATGACCGTGCAGCCGGCCACCGGCGCGCTGTGGTGTGTCGTCAACGAGCGCGACGGTCTCGGCGACGATGTGCCGTTCGAATATGCCACCTCAGTCAAGGACGGCGCCTTCTATGGCTGGCCCTGGTATTATATCGGCGCCAACGAGGACCCGCGTCACGAGGGCGCGCGCCCAGACCTCGCCGGCTCGGTCACCGTGCCCGACGTGCTGATGCAGGCGCATTCGGCGCCGCTCAACATCGCCTTCTATGACGGCGGCAATTTCCCGGCAGAGTACAAGGGTGACGCCTTCGTCGCCCTGCACGGCTCCTGGAACCGTGGTATGAGGACCGGCTACAAGGTGGTGCGGCTGAGATTCAGCGACGGCAAGCCGACCGGCGAGTACCAGGATTTCATCACCGGCTTCGTCCTCTCCGACGACGCCGTCTGGGGCCGGCCGGTCGGCGTCGCGGTGGCCAAGGACGGCGCGCTTATCGTCACCGAGGATGGCAACGGCACCATCTGGCGCATCACCCATGTCGATGGCCCATCCTGAGCCGGCGAACAGCGCAATCCGGCCCTAATGCACGTCCCGATGGATCACCTTGGGATAGGTATGGATCACCTCGGCCGATGAGACGCGGTCATCAAAACCGGTATCCCTGAGATTGAAGAGCCCGACCGAGCCGAAGGACTTCTTCGCCCCTTGCGCGAAGCGGCTGTCGCTGAAATCGTGCTCGTAAAGGCTCACCGTGACGTGGCCGGCATTGAGCTTCGGCACGTAAACACTGCTGATGGTGTCGTTGGCGACGCCCAGTTGGTTGATGTGGAAGCGATAGAGGTCCTGCACCATGCGCCGAGCCGCATTGCAATTGATCATCCAGTATTCGCGGCGCGATGCGCGGTTCGGGTCGATGAGTTTGAGCGGCGCCTTGCGGCCAAGCCCGAGCCAGTGCTCGAACACCATCACATTGGCGCCCCAGGGATAGGGATAATTGGACTTGTCGATGATGCGTGGCGGGCCATCCTCGGCAATCTCGGCGGTATCGACATAATCCAGCCATTGCAGCTGGAACGACGCTTCCACGTTGAGGTCGGTGTTGCGCGGATCGGCAGCGATGATGCGCCAGTCGGAGACCGGCGGATATTTGATGTCGAGGTCGATGTAGAATTCGCCTTTGGCGGTGTCGTCGGGGTCTATCTTTTGCGGTCCGTCACGCTCGATCGCCACCAGCCGCACCTTGAACCGGTTGTTGACGACCAGCGGATAGATCATCGGACGAATGGGGTGAGCGCCAGGGTCCCGGCTGTCGGTAAAATATCCAGTCTGCGGAACGACATCGCTATCGCCCTTGTCGAACAGGCTGAAAGCCTGACGCCCCTCGAACCACAGATACCATTCCAGCTCGTGGACGTGACCGCGTGCTTCGGAATAGTTGTTGGGCATCCACTTCATGAGCTGGATGTGAAGTCTTTTGGCTAACATGGGTGCTCCTGCCGTTCGGAGCCATGCGAGATAGCCGACCGCCTTCGGGGCGTAAGTGAACCATCTCTCGCTTTCAGGTGATGACGACCGGCTTTCATGTCCTGCTTGGCGCAATCGAATCCTTTTTGCCGTTGCAGGCTTTCATGGCATCAGAGTCGTTTCACGAGGTGCGACCGTCATGACCCTCACCGGCTTCCTTGCCTACAGTGCTGCGCTGGGCATCGCCGCCGCCATTCCCGGTCCCGGCGTCACCGCGCTTGTGGCGCGGGCGCTCGGATCCGGCTTCCGCTCGTCGCTGGCGATGTCGTTCGGCCTGATGCTCGGCGACCTTATTTATCTCACCGCGGTGGTGCTCGGCCTTGCCTTTGTCGCGCAAAGCCTCGGCATGGTGTTTCTCGCCATCAAATGGTTGGGCGTCGCCTATCTCGCCTTCCTCGGCTGGCGTTTCTGGACGGCCGGGATCACGCCAGAGACTGTCGAGGCCAGGAAAGGCAAGGGCGGCCTGGTATCGAGCTTCCTTGCCGGCCTCACCGTCACGCTGGGCAACCCGAAGACGATGATCTTCTACCTCGCCATCACGCCGACCATCGTCGACCTGAAGACCATCACGCTCGCCGACTACGGCATCCTGGTCGCGCTCACCGTTATCGTGCTCTTTGTGGTGCTGGTGCCCTATCTTGCGCTGGCCGCCAAGGCGCGCTGGTTCCTGAAATCGCCACGCGCGCTGAAGGCGCTGAACCGCACCGCCGCCGGCTTCATGGTGGGCGCGGCCGCTGCCATTGCCGCACGTCAGTAGATCGGTTCAGGCCCATCCATTCCGCCGATCGGTCCATCCGGAAAATGCGGCTTGAGGAGACAAGCGTTTTCAGCAAGCGGCCCACTCGATATTTTCGGCCGGCAGCCTATCTTGCGCGAGCGAAAGCCCTATTCTGTCCGCCGACGCCAATTGCCTGATCTGATTTGGGAGCGAAACCAATGAACAAGCCTTCCGCGCGCGTGCCCGGCCGCGGCCGTGTCTACAACTCGATCACCGAGACGATCGGCGACACGCCGCTGGTGCGGCTCGACAAGTTCGCCAAGGAGAAGGGCGTCGTTGCCAACCTTCTTGCCAAGCTCGAATTCTTCAATCCGATCGCCTCGGTCAAGGACCGCATCGGCGTTTCCATGATCGAGGCGCTGGAAGTGTCGGGCCGGATCAAACCCGGCAAGACGACGCTGATCGAGCCGACCTCGGGGAATACCGGCATCGCGCTCGCCTTCGCCGCCGCCGCCAAGGGCTACAAGCTGATCCTGACCATGCCCGAAACCATGTCGGTGGAGCGCCGCAAGATGCTGGCGCTGCTCGGCGCCGAACTGGTGCTGACGGAAGGGCCGAAAGGCATGAAGGGCGCCATCGCCAAGGCCGACGAATTGGCCGCCACCCTGCCTGACGCCGTCATCCCGCAGCAGTTCGAAAACCCGGCCAACCCGGAGATCCACCGCCGCACCACCGCCGAGGAGATCTGGAACGACACCGATGGCGGGGTCGACATCTTCGTCGCCGGCATTGGTACCGGCGGCACGATCACCGGCGTCGGCCAGGTGCTGAAGCAACGCAAGCCCTCGGTGCATGTCGTCGCCGTCGAGCCGGAGGCCTCGCCGGTGCTGTCGGGCGGCCAGCCCGGCCCGCACAAGATCCAGGGCATCGGCGCCGGCTTTGCGCCCAAGATCCTCGACACCTCGATCTATGACGAGATCGTCAAGGTCTCCAACGAGGATTCGGTCGCCAACGCCCGCCTCGTCGCCCGCCTTGAAGGCGTGCCGGTCGGCATCTCGTCGGGCGCTGCCCTGCAGGCCGCCATCGCCGTCGGGTCGCGGCCGGAGAACAAGGGCAAGAACCTGGTGGTGATCATCCCGTCCTTCGCCGAGCGCTATCTGTCGACGATCCTGTTCGACGGGCTGGGGGCTTAACGTCTTAACTGGATAGGCGGCGATCCTTCGCACCCCCCTCTGCCCTGCCGGGCATCGGGGGTGCTGTCCCTCCGACATCGGAAGTCTCATGGCTGGACCGCAGAAAACCCGGCCGTGGCGTCCGC
This sequence comes from Mesorhizobium sp. M0058, assembly GCF_040323095.1. Lineage (NCBI taxonomy): Bacteria > Pseudomonadati > Pseudomonadota > Alphaproteobacteria > Hyphomicrobiales > Phyllobacteriaceae > Mesorhizobium > Mesorhizobium sp. M0058. The sequence continues at coordinate 118,097 of NZ_JAMYUQ010000012.1, read as the reverse complement.
CACCGGCTTGAGCGGGAGGCGGCTTCAGGGTCAAATCGCCCCGGCCTGCTTCGCGCGGGCAGGGGGAGAATCACATGTACAAGCTTTACACGCGCCCAGGCAGCGGCGGTTTTGTCGTCGAGGCCGCATTGGCGCTGGCAAACGCGCAATTCGACCAGATCGATGTGCCCAAGAAGGATCCGCCGGACCCGGCTTTCCTCGACATCAGCCCGTTGAACCAGGTTCCGGTGCTGACCTTGCCCAACGGTCAATCGATAACCGAATCGGCGGCGATCTGCATCCTGCTTGCCGAGCGCCATCCGGAGGCGGGTCTGGCGCCGGCCGCCGGATCGCCGGATCGCGCCGGTTTCCTGCGCTGGATGGCGTTCATGTCATCGGTGCTCTACCCCGCCATCCTGCGCCTCTACTATGCCCATCGCTACACCGCCGATGCCGACGGCAAGAAAGCCGTCAAGCAGGCAGCCATTGCCGAGATGGACCGCGGCTTCGCCATTGTCGATGCAGCCCTCGAGGGGCGCGGCTGGCTGGTCGGCGACGCGATGTCGCTGGCCGACATCTACCTCGTCATGCTGGTGGCCTGGCACCCCGATATGGACAAGGCGCGAGCCGACTGGCCGAACATCGAACGCTTATGGTCGGCGCTGCGCGCGCATCCGCTGATGAAACGGCTCAACACCACACATGAAATGTGGCCGGCCTGAACGAACGCTTCAATTTCGCAGGATCGCCCGTTTCGCCTGCAGGAAGCGGCGCACGGCCGGGTCGCGTTCAAGGCCGATCGCCCGGTCATAGGCCACGACCGCTTGCGCCGCATTGCCGAGCCTGGCCAGCAGGCCGGCGCGGGCGGCCCAGTAGGGCTGGTAGTCGTTGAGCCGCTTGTCGTCGCCCAGCACGTAGAGCGCCGCCAGTCCTGCCGCCGCCCCTTCGCCCTCGGCAATCGCCACGGCGCGGTTGATCGAAATCACCGGCGAACCTGATATCGCCGACAGCGCATCGTAGAAGTTACGGATCGCCGCCCAATCGGTTTGGCCGGTCCGTCGCCGCGTCGCATGCACCGATTGTACCGCCGCTTCGAGCTGGTAGCGGCCGATGACGCCCATGGTGGCGGCGTGGCCCAGCAGCGCCTCGGCTTCGTCGATCAGCGCGTGATCCCAAAGACGGCAATCCTGTTCGGCGAGCGGCACATAATCTCCAGCCGCATCGCGCCGCGCCGGGCGGCGCGCCTCGGCAAACAGCATCAGCGCCAGCAGGCCGAGCGCTTCCGGTTCGTCCGGCATCAGCGATGCCACCAGCCGCCCGAGCCAGATGCCTTCGGTCGCCAGATTGCGCGCTCTCGTCTCGGTCCCTGCCGGGTCGGTCCAGCCTTCGGCGAAAGCCGCGTAGATCGCTTCCAGCACCGTTCCCAGCCGCTCGCCGAGTTCGGCGCGATCCGGCACGCGGAACGGAATGCCGATCTCGCGGATGCGGCTCTTGGCGCGCACCAGACGCTGGCCCATCGTCGCCGGCGAAACCAGGAAGGCCGAGGCGATCGTCGCCGCGTCGAAACCCAGAACCGTCTGCAGGATCAGCGGCGCCCGCACGCTGGCTTCGATCGCCGGATGCGCACAGGCAAACATCAGCCTGAGACGTTCGTCGGGAAGGTCTTCGTCTTCCATGCTCGCCTCCATCTCCTCGGCCATCAGCTTGAGATGGTCGCGGCTCGCCTCGCTGGTCAGCCGACGGCGCACCGCGTCGACGCGCCGCCGGCGCGCCACGGCCAGCAGCCATGCTTCCGGCTTCTCGGGCACGCCGGTCTGTGGCCAGCGCTCAAGGGCCGCGGCAAAGGCCTCGGCCAGCGCGTCCTCGGTGCCGGCTACGTCGCGGGTGCGCGCAGCAAGGTAGGCGACCAGCTTGCCGTAACTCTGCCGGGCGGCCGCTTCGGCCGCCGCCCGCGCGATCTCCGGGCGATTGTCCATCACGGTTTCATTTCTTGGGCATGTAGTCGGCCATTTCCCAGATCGGCCGCAACTCGACCGTGCCGGCGCTCGCCGCCGGACAGCGCGCCGCCCAGTCGATGGCGGTATCGATATCGGCCGCCTCGATCATGTAGAAGCCGGCAAGCTGCTCCTTGGTGTCGGCATAGGGGCCGTCGATCACGTTGGTCTTGCCGTCTGTGATCCGCACCGAGGTGGTCGCCTGGGTCGGGCGCAACCGTTCGCCGGCGAGCCATGCGCCGGATTTCTTCAACGCTTCGGTATAGGCGGCATATGCTGCGCTCATCTGCTGAGCCTTCTCGATTGGCGTGTTCGCCTGCGCGGCTTCGTCGCTGTTGATCAAAAGCATGTATCGCATGGGTCTTCTCCCGTGGTTTCGAAGGCCGCGTCCTAGCGGGGCCAGACGTATGTCGCGCGGCGGCGGCCGATTTCGACAGGCTTCAGAAAAAACTTTCGCCTCCGCCAGGAGATTTCGCAAGGACCAGATGTTCCTTCGTCTGCTGGCGGATGACCGGCAGCGGACTGGCCGTGGCTCCGCACAGCACTATCCTCTGTCGTTGGCGGGCACGTCACACGAGGCGTGGGAGAAGAGAATGGAACTCGTGACCCACAAGAAATTCAAGAACGGCCGGTTGATGCCATGGGGCAAAGGCACGGTCGTCAGCGGTGCGAAAGGCACCGTCTATCTCTGCGGCAACACCGCGACATCGGCTGACTACGATCCGGCCGGCAAGAAGGGTGGCGGCTTCGCCGGCGATGCCGCGGCGCAGTGGCGGGAAGTTCTCGGCAACATCAAATCGGATCTGGAAGAACTTGGCAGCGGGCTCGACCATCTCATCAGGCTGACCTTTTTCGTCAAAGGGCCATTTCCCGACGGCGGCGTCCTCAGCTCGCCTAATTTTCGTCTCGACGTGCTGGACGCGTTTTTCGCCGAGCATTGTCCGAAGCATTGCAGCGACAACAATCCGCCGCCTTCGGAGGTAATCGGCGTCGCAGCGCTTGCCCAGGCAGACATCGTCATCGAGATCGTCGCCGTCGCGGCGCTGCCGGACTGAGGCGCGAACGAACAGGCCGGCCTTGCGCGAGGTCGCCGTTGCGATCGAAGCGCGCCGGCACGAGCTGCGCCGCCGCGCCGGTGCCGGCGTTGCACAAGGCCTCGGCTTTGGCCAGTGAGCGCCCGGCGACGAGCAGGATCAGGCGTGGCTCGCTCTCCAGCAATTGCACGATGCGGCCGCCGAAAATGCCATAGCCGCCAACGACCAGAAGCCTTATCGCGCCGCTCTTTTTGCGTATGTCGTTTTCCCAGAACGGAGGTCATTTTTGGGTGACATGCGATTAGCCGATCACGCGCGCACGTATCGCGGCGGACAGGATCTCGCAACTATCCTTGCGGCCGAACATGGCGTAGCGGTTTTTGGCGATGCGTTCGTAGAGCCAGTCACGCAAGGGGCGCGGGATGAGCAGCAGGGCCTTCGCCACCCGCCACGGCCAGCCGAGTTCGGCCATCACCGCGATGAAACTGTCCAGCCGGATGAAGGGAGCGCCGCCGACAAGGACCAGATTGGTCTCGTAGCTGTCGGTGCGCAGCCCGTATCTCTGGAACAGCGCCTCGCCGAAGGGCGACTGCGCCGTGGCGAAGCGGAAGCGGTTTTTGCGGTCGAGCCTGACCACCGTGCGCACGAAGCCCGAGCACAGCACGCAGACGCCGTCGAAAACGATCAATGGCTGGCTGGCATCGAAGGGTTCAGGAGAAGAAGTCACGGGAGTCCGGCAGCTTGTGCCTTCAGACACTAAGCCCGCCGGCAGCGGGATCAAAGTCGCGGCGTTGTCGCACGGCTTCTCGCGGCCAGCGCGGGGCGCTCGGCGCGATAGGTGGTTGCGCGGGGATCGGCCTCCGGTCTGCAGATCCGGCTGTCGTGACGCGTTTCGAATGTCATGATCAATGCGCGCCGAGCGAGCTGCCGCGACGGGCGCAGGCCGGACCCGGGCCGCGCATGTAGTAGCGCTCCGGCCGATAGGTCGGCGCGATGAACTCACGGATGGCGGCGGCATAGCCGGCGATGTGGCCCCAGAATTTCATTTTACTCAAGTCCCTGTCCCGATTTTCGGATGTCCCGTCCGATTGCGGGGATCATAGCGTCGAGGCGTGAATAGTCGGTGAACACGATGTTAATCTTTGGTCGAAAACCCCATGCTTCGTGGCCGGAATGCGGCTGTTTGGGGGTCTTTCGGTGTGGTTCGTCGCCATTTCCGGCATTGTGACTTTTGCATCACATATGTTTCGTCTGGATGTCGCTTGAGCGCGGTTCTGTTTCAGATTTGGCGAGCCTCTCGAAATTTCCATGCTCGCTGCCGAAATGCCCCTGGTTGCGCGCCCGGAACCGGAACGGGCCTTGCCCGTTCTCGCTTTAACCGCATCGCGCAGGAGTTCGCCATGGCACCTCGCCCCGCCTGGAAGGGCTATCTGAAACTGTCGCTGGTCACCTGCGCTGTCGAACTGACAAACGTCGTCACCCACGCCGAAAAAGTTTCGTTCCGGGTGCTCAACCGCAAGACCGGCAACACGGTCAAGCGCATCTATGTCGATTCTGAAACCGGCAAGCCGCTGGGCGATGGTGACGAGATCAGGGGCTATGAGGTGAGCCCCGGTGAGTTCGTCCATATCGAGGACGAAGAGATCGAAGCGGTGCAGATCGAGTCCTCGCACACGATGGCGCTGGACGGCTTCGTCGACAAAGCCTCGATAGAGCAGATCTATCTCGACACGCCCTATTATGTCACGCCCGCCGACAAGGTGTCGGAGGAGGCCTTTGCCGTCATTCGCGATGCCATGGCGGACAAGAAGATGGCCGGGCTGGCGCGCGTCGTGCTCTATAGCCGCGAGCGGCCCGTGGTCATCGAGCCGCGCGGCAAAGGCATGGTGCTGACCACCTTGCGCTACGGCAACACGGTGCGGGAGCCGGAGAGCATCTTCGGCGACATCAAGGCGGTGAAGACCGACCAGGAGATGACCGATATGGCCGAACGCATCATCGACAAGAAGAAGGGGAAGTTCGATCCGTCGACATTCGAGGACAAGTTTGAGGACGCGCTGCTCGAACTGATCCGCGCCAAGAAGGCCGGAAAGAAGACTCCGAAAGCGCAGGCCGCGCCCAAGCCGTCCAATGTCGTCAATCTGTTCGACGCGCTGAAGAAGAGCCTGTCCGATGGCGGCCAGGCGGAAGGCCCGGCGAAGAAGGCCAAGCCGGCGGCAAAAAGCGGCAAGGCGAAAGCTTCTGCGCCCAAGCGCAAGTCGGCTTGAGGGTCGGCGCCGTGGCCAGCCTCGAACAATATCAGTCCAAGCGCGATTTCAAGAAGACGGCCGAGCCGGCGGGCAAGGTCGCGCGCGGCAAGCAGCCCGGCGGCATCTTCGTCGTCCAGAAGCACGACGCGACCAGGCTGCACTATGATTTCCGCCTCGAGCATGAGGGCGTGTTGTGGAGCTGGGCGGTGACGCGGGGCCCGAGCCTCGACCCGCACGAAAAGCGGCTGGCGGTGCATGTCGAGGACCACCCGATCGACTATGCCCGCTTCGAGGGCACCATTCCCAAGGGCGAGTATGGCGGCGGCACCGTCATCGTCTGGGACGAAGGCACATGGACGCCAGAGATCGACCCCGCCAAGGCGATGAAGAAGGGCCATATCGACTTCGAACTCAACGGCCAGAAGCTGAATGGGCGGTGGCATCTGGTCAGGTTAAGACCCCGCCCGGGCGAAAAGCGCGACAACTGGTTGCTGATCAAATCCGACGATGCCGCCGCCCGCCCCGGCGAGGATATCCTGAAGGACGCACCGAAATCGGTGAAGTCCGGCCTGACCATCGAAGAGGTCGCGGAAGGCAAGACCGCCGACGGCAAGAAGCCGCAGGTCTGGCACTCCAACAAGCCTGCGGCATCCAGCAAGGCGAAAGCCGGCAAGCGCCTCGACTTCGTCGAGCCGCAACTGGCGACGCTGGAGCGCGAGGCGCCGCCCGGCGAGGACTGGCTGCATGAGGTCAAGTTCGACGGTTACCGCATGCAGGCGCAGATCGCCGGCACGGAGGTGCGGCTGCTGACCCGCACCGGCCTCGACTGGACGGAGAAATTCGGCCCCGAGATCGTCGCGGAACTCGCCCAGCTGAAATGCAGCGACGCCATCATCGACGGCGAGATCGTCGTGCTCGCCGACAGCGGCGTTTCGTCTTTCTCGCTGCTTCAGCAGGATCTCTCCGCCAATCGAACCGACCGCTTCACCTACTATGTGTTCGACCTTATGCGGCTTGACGGCAACGATTTGCGCCGCGAGCCGCTGGTCGAGCGCAAGCAGGCGCTGCAGGAGCTGCTCGGCGAGACGGCCGAAAATGCCCCCGTCCGCTTCAGCGACCATTTCGCCGAGCCCGGCAAGATCATGCTGCAGCACGCCTGCCGCATGGGCCTTGAAGGCATCGTCTCCAAGCGCGCCGATGCGCCCTACCGCAGCGGCCGTGGCCCAAGCTGGGTGAAGTCGAAATGCACGGCCCGCCAGGAATTCGTCATCGGCGGGTATCTGCCCTCGGACAAGACCGGCCGCGGCCTGCGTTCGCTGCTGGTCGGCTACCACGAGGGCGGCAAGCTCCACTATGCCGGCCGCGTCGGCACGGGCTTCACAGCCAGGAGCGCCACCGATTTGAAGAAAAAACTCGATGCGCTGAAGGCAGACGCCTCGCCGTTTGCCGCCGCGGTGCCAAAGGGCAAGGGTTTGGTCTGGGTCAGGCCCGAACTTGTCGGCGAAGTGGAGTTCCGCAGCTGGACCTCGGACCGTATAATACGCCACGCGTCGTTCCAGGGACTGCGCGAGGACAAGCCGGCGGAGGAAGTCGTGCAGGAAAAGCCATCGAAGGCGGCAAACAAGGCAAAGCCGGCGGCAGGCGGCGCCGGCAAGGCCGCCGGGGCTAAGGCGCCCGCGACGATCACGACCAGCGTAAAACTATCCCATCCCGACAAGCTGCTGTGGCCCGAGGAAAAAATATCCAAGCAGGACTTGCTCGAACACTACGCGCTGGTCTGGCCGCGCATGGAGCAGTTCATCGTCAACCGGCCGCTCAGCCTGGTCAGGGCGCCGGATGGCATCGGCGGTCCGCGCTTCTTCCAGAAACATGCTTCGGCCGGCATGAGCGACAAGATTGCCCGCATGAAGGACCCGACCGATGGCGAGGAAATCCTGTTCATCCGCGATTTCGACGGCCTTGCCGCTCTGGTCCAGTACGGCGTGGTCGAGGTCCACATCTGGGGCTGCAAGATCGATGAGCTGGAAAAGCCGGATCAGATCATCTTCGATCTCGATCCCGACGAAGGCGTCGACGTCAAGGCGGTGCGCGAGGCCGCGCTCGACATCAGAGGCAAGCTCGACGATCTGTCGCTGCCGAATTTCGTCAAGCCGTCAGGCGGCAAGGGCTATCACGTGCTGGTGCCGCTGAAGCCGTCGGCGGATTGGGAGGCGGTCAAAACCTTCTCGCATGATTTCGCCAAGGCGCTGGAGCAGGCCGCGCCCGACCGCTACACGGCGACGCTGTCGAAAAAGGCGCGCACCGGAAAAATCTTCGTCGACTATCTGCGCAATGGCAGGGGCTCGACCACCGTCGCGCCCTACTCTTCCCGCGCCAAGAAGGGCGCGACGGTCTCGGTACCGGTGACGTGGGCGGAGGTTGAGAAGGGGCTAGCGCCGAATTCCTTCCCGATCGGCGACAAGACGACGCTGAAGGAATTGGAGAAGGCCGATCCGTGGGCGGATTTCTTCGAGCAGGCGAAGGTGCTGAAGCGGGGGTGAGCGTCGCGCGCCTCACCTGCTACGCAAGCGTTCCGTCACACCCCCCTCTGTCCTCAAGGGGGGAGATTGGCAGCTTCGAGGCGCAGCTCACCTTTACGATGTTCGAGATTGGCGAAAGCTGTTGAGCGCGTAATCTCCCCCCTTGAGGGGGAGATGGCCGGCAGGCCAGAGGGGGGGTGCTGTACCGCCAGCGTCGCCCAATTAGCGCTGCCGAACCTCTACGCCAAAAACACCCGCTCGAACGCCTGCTTCCCCGGCGGTGAAAACACCACCGCGCGGCTGTCCTTCTCCCGCCTTGCCCATTTCTCCGCCAGGATCTTGTCCAGAATAGCCGCGCCCAGCGTTCCCGCAAGGTGCGAGCGGCGCACGCTCCAGTCGAGGCAGGCGCGGCAGACCGGCCGGCGCGGCCTGGCGCCGACATCGATGCCGAGGGCCGAAAAATATGACGCCGCCGACGGCCCGAGCCTGATCTCCCCCAGCCTGATCTCCCCCGGCCTGGTCTCATTGTCGTCGCGCAACAGGATGCCGCGCGCGACGAGCCGGTCGAGCATCGCCACCGCATGTTCGCCGGCGAGGTGGTCGTAGCAGACGCGGGCGACGCGCATCGCGCCGTCGCGCGGGCCGGGCCGCACGCGCTTGGGGCCGACCGCTTCGGCCACCCCGGTGATGGCCTCGATCATGCCGGCCACCTGCGGCCCCGCGAGGCCGTAATAGCGATGCCGTCCCTGGCTGGCCAAAGTTAAAAGCCCGCCCTCCATCAGTTTCGACAGATGCGAGGACGCCGTCGGCAGCGAGACGCCGGCCTCCAGCGCCAGTTCGCTGGCCGTCAAAGCCGTGCCGCCCATCAGCGCATTCAGCATGTTTGCCCGCGCCGGATCGCCGACCAGGCTGGCGATGCGGGCAATGTCGGGCCCTTCACGCATAGTTAGGTCTCCATCGAAGCATTCTCGTCAGATAAGCATTATTGTCGGGCGGGATCAAGGAGAACGCCGATGCCAACCGCTTCCGCCCCACTCGCCAGCCGCCGGCCGTTCCCGTTCGTCACCTAGCTGCAACGGCGGCTGCTCGCCCGCTGGTACGACCGCCATGTGCAGCGGCTCGACCTCGCGGCGGTCGACGACCATCTGCTGCGCGATCTCGGCCTGACCCGTGAGGATGTGCGCCGCGAATGCGCAAAATCCTTCTGGCAGGCCTGACCGCCAGCGCTTTTGCTTAGCAGACACTGCGGCACAACGTTTCGACGCCGCTCGAACTATCCACGCGAACCCAAGGAGATCACGATGACCATCACCTGCTTCATCCGCTATGAGATCGACCCGTTCGGCAAGCCGGCCTTCGAGCAATATGCCAAGGCCTGGGGCCAGGCGATCCCGCGCTGCGGCGCCGATCTGATCGGCTACTACGCCCCGCATGAGGGCTCGGCCACCACCGCCTACGCCGCCTACAGCATCGACAGCCTCGCCGCCTACGAGGCCTACCGCGCCCGTCTCGCCGCCGATCCCGTCGGCAAGGCCAATTACGAATTCGCCCGCCGCGAAAAGTTCATCTTGAAAGAAGACCGCATCTTCCTGAAGCTGGTGTCGGGGCCGCATGGACCGCGGCAGCTGTTCCAGACCGCGGTCAAGGAGGAGATATGATCGCTGTCATCTTCGAGGTGCAACCGGCTGAGGGAAAGCGCGATGCCTATCTCGGCATCGCCGCGGAACTCAGGCCGCTGCTCGACGGCATAGACGGTTTCATCTCGATCGAGCGCTTCCAGAGCTTGGTCGACCCGAACCGCGTGCTGTCGCTGTCCTTCTGGCGCGACGAGGAAGCGGTGAAAGCCTGGCGCAACACGGAAGAGCACCGGCAGGCGCAAAAGGCCGGCCGTGGCGGAATCTTCGGCGGCTACCGGCTGCGGATTGCGCATGTGGTGCGGGACTATGGGCTGACGGAGCGGGATGGAGCGCCGGCGGACAGCCGGGCGGTGAATGGGTGACTATGTATCGGCGTCGCGCCAGGCCCCCTCATCCGGCCGCTCGCGGCCACCTTCTCCCCGCTGGGGAGAAGAGACTGGCGCAGGCTTCGAAAATCTCCTCTCCCCTCGGGGAGAGGTCAGCCGAGCGAAGCGGAGGCTGGGTGAGGGGGCGCTTGGCGCTCACGCATTCCCGATCAGCACCCCGGCCGCAAACACCAGCGCCCCACCCAGCACCACCTGAAACGCCGCGCGCAGGAACGGGGTCTGCATGTAGCGGTTCTGGACGAAGGCGATTGCCCACAATTCGAAGAACACCACCACGGCCGCCACCGCCGTCGCCGTCCAGAAATGCGGGATGATGTAAGGCAGCGCGTGGCCGAGGCCTCCCAGCGTCGTCATGATGCCGACGGTGAGGCCGCGCTTGATCGGCGAGCCACGCCCCGACAGCTTGCCGTCGTCCGAAGCGACTTCGGTAAAGCCCATCGAGATGCCGGCGCCGATCGAGGCGGCGAGGCCAACCAGCAGCGTCTGCCAGGTGTCGTGCGTGGCAAACGCCGCGGCAAAGATCGGCGCCAGTGTCGACACCGAGCCATCCATCAGCCCGGCCAGTCCCGGCTGCACATAGGTCAGGATGAACTGGCGCTGCTCGGCGCTGGCTTCCTCGTCCTTCACCTCGCCCGGCACGAGTTTCTGTTCCAGCCGATGCGCCGAATTCTCATGGCTTTGCTCGGCCGCGGCCAGGTCGCCGAGCAGTTTCCGCGTCGAGGCATCGCCGGTGCGCTTGGCCGCCTCGACATAGAAGCGATAGGCCTGCCGCTCCATCTCTTCGGCTTGGCGCCGCACATGCTCGATGCCGAGCGGCCGCACCAGCCAGTCGGGCTTGCGCTCGTAATAGCCTTTCACGTGCTCGCGGCGCAGCAGCGGAATGCGCTCGCCGAAACGCTTGCGGTAAAGCTCGATCAGGGAATCGCGATGGCCGTCCTCCTCCTCCGCCATCGCCTCGAACACTTTCGCCGATTGCGGAAAACTGTCCGCCAGCCCGTCGGCATAGGCGCGGTAGATGCGCCCGTCATCCTCTTCGGATGAAATTGCCAGCGCCAGGATCTCCTGTTCCGACAGCGTTTCGAAAGGACGGCGACCGAAACCGAAGACACGGGAAAGCATGAGAAATTCACCCCAGTTTAGAACAATTCTAAACTAGGCGCTGCAATCTCCGCGGTCAATCACCGGTCAAGAAATGTTGAAGCGCCGGATTGCAACGCGCCCTTCATTATCGGCAAATGTTCACCTATATCGGTCGCGACACGCAAGCGAAAGGCATGAGCAAGATGACGGCAAAGCCGCACGACCACTTCGATCCGAAACCCGTCCTCGATCTGATCGCCAGCATCGAGGCCGATTTGCAGCGGCTGAAAGGCCTGGTCGAACAGCAAGTCGAAAAATTCGACCCCGCCAATCCGCACAACAAGGCGCCCGACGGCAAGCTGACCGAGGAGGGCGTCGAATGCTGCTACCGCCTGTTCGACGAAGGCAAGTCGCGCTATTCGGTCGCCCAGCAGATGAAGATCTCGTTTGCCGCCGCCACGCACCGGTTCAATTCCTGGCGCAAGGCGGGCGGGCCGAAGCGGCAGAGGGCGTTGATGGGATAATTGGCGAAAGCCGAAGCGACATCTGATCTCCCCCCTTGAGGGGGAGATGCCTGGCAAGGCAGAGGGGGTCGGTCCGACCGGGCTCGACGTCCTGCGCGGCAGATGGAGGGCTAGCGCTTCACGCGCGGCGACCCCCTCTGTCGCCTTCGGCGACATCTCCCCCTCGAGGGGGGAGATTAGCAGCTTCGCCCGCCCTACGGCGTCAGTTCAATCTCTTCCGTCTCGCCGCCATTGCAGGTGTAGCAGCAATCCTCGCATCTTTCCTTGTTGTTGGGGCCGACGCCCCAATAGGTTCCCTCGTCGCCGTCGACCCAGGCGCCGTAGCAGATGGACTCGCCCTCGTCGCACGAGACCGGGATCTGCTTGGTCTCGCCGTCGTCGAGATAAAAATCCTTGTCGTTGCCCGGCCAGACATAGTCGCGGTCCTGGCTGTAGAGCTCGAGGCGCATGGCGTTGGGATGGCTGTTCTTGACGGCGAAGGTGATGTCGGCGGCGTGCGCGGCCGGCGCAAACAGCGCGGCCAGCGAGAGCGCGACGACGATGCGGCGCAGACAAGTGAAAGACATGGTGTTCCCCCGAGGCAAATCGGCCCCCCGGCCGAGGGAATCAGCATCGCATGATGGCGGCGGAGATTGAAGGGCGGGGCGTGACTGATTTTGGGGGGATTGGGAGAGGTTGGTGGAGCTGCTGATCTCCCCCCTCGTGGGGGAGATGCCTGGCAAGGCAGAGGGGGGCGCTGTCCCGCCGACCTCTCATTCCTGCAGCCGCGCCATTTCAATTTTAGGCTTGCTGATCCATACGCTGGCGATCCTTCGCGCCCCCCTCTGTCCTGCCGGACATCTCCCCCACGAGGGGGGAGATCAGCAGCTTCGGCGCCCCGCCCCTCACTCCACCAGATCGATCGTCTCCGTCGTCTTCTCCACGCAGATGAAACAGCACGTATCGCATGGCTGGTCATTATCCGGCCCGACCCCGGCGGAGACCGCATCATTGCCGTTGACCCAGGCGCCGTAGCAGATGTTTTCTCCCGGATTGCACGAGATCGGCACCGATTTCTGCGAGCTCGGCTCGATCAGAAACACCTGACCACCACCCGGCCACGACATCTTGCGGTCACGGCTGAACAGCTCCACCGCCACCGCCTGGCTGCGCAGGTTCTTGACGAAGAACGCCATATCGGCGGCGTGCGCCGGCGTGGCGATGAGGAGGGCGGCAAGGGTGAGGCGGAGCATGGCGGGGTCCCGAATCGGAGACGGGAACTAGAGCATGAGCGGAGAAGCGACGCGAGGCGGTCGAGCGGGTAATCTCCCTCCTTGAGGGGGAGATGGCCGGCAGGCCAGAGGGGGTCGGTCCGACCGGGCTCTACCTTGTTGCCTTGTTGCGGCAGATCGAGGTTAGCGCTTCACGCGAGGCGACCCCCTCTGTCGCCTTCGGCGACATCTCCCCCTCGAGGGGGGAGATTAGCGCCCCACCTTCACCCTGCGGCGCCAGCCGTCGGATCGCGTCAATCACCTCGGCGACTTCAGCAACGTCCAGATCCAGCCGACAAAGGTCAGCACCAGGAACGGATAGCCGACGGCGGGCAGCGGCGCCGAGGTGGGCAGCAACGGCGCGCCCTACAGCACCAGGCCACCGTCACGACAAACAGGATGGCGCGCCGGTGAGCCGCATCCACAGGGCAAAAGTGTTCGCCGTGCCGATGAGGACGAGCGCTGCCGCCCACAGCGAGATGCCGCCGACATAGGAGGGCAACGCTGTCCTCCAGCCCACCGCATTGCCGGCCATGATCAAGCTCTCGCCGGCAAGAAAGGGGAGGAATCCGGCCGCGACGCAGTCATTGCCCAGCCGCTGGTATTTCATGGTCAGAAGTGCTGATGCCACCACGAGCGCCACGCCGTCGATCGCCCAGCGCGTTTCGCGCAGTGAAACGCTGGCGACGAAAGTGCCGCTAGGCCGAAGGCACCGCCTATGGCGAGGTCGATCGCGGCGACGGTGTCTGAGGTGGTGCGCATGGGATGTTTCCCAAGTTGGTGGAGGATGCGTCAGGGTTGGCCGTTGGTGAAGGGCGCTGACGAGCCCGCTGGTTCATGCGAATGGCGTTACCGCGTAGTTGCTGCTCCTGCGGTCGGTTTTCTACCAAGGCGGCTCAAGCCAATCCTCGATCGGGACGTCAAAGTCCTCGTCCTGTCCGGCAGACCGTCGGCGAACTCGGGCAGCGAATTCGTGATACGCCATTTCTCCGAAAGCAAAAGGTGCAATCAAGTCTTTGTACTCGTCGAAGCGTGCCCTCGCCTCGGGAATTACCTTTGGAAGGTTTGTACCGATAAATTTGACTAGCGGACCATCAGGCTCGTTTCCTAGCGAGATGTCGGCATATCCGAGTATTCTTTTGTGTCGCGCATTTGCTGCCAATTCAGAATCCGAGGTAGGGTACCTTTGACGTAAGGTTTCCCATGTAATCAGCCCGCATTGCCGAAACAAATATCCCGTAACATACGGGATACGTCTTGCTATCAGAACAGGTACGATGTCCAGCAGGCAACATTTTCTCAAAAGCTCTAATAATTCATCCTGCTGTGGGTACACCCATGGGCGAGTATTCTTTACCTCTATACCAGCCCAGAAACTCTTCTCGCGTACAAGGAAGTCTAGTTTCTGTTTTCCTGGAAGATACCGGCCGCCTATGTGGGAAGGGGGCTCTTCCTTTTTGTAAAGAGTGCTGTCATCGTGCTCTGTCTGCGACCCGCAGGTATGTAGGCTCCTGTTCTGCCAACCTCTGCCCTATCTCTTCTTCCGAGGCGTCGGGCAGGTGGTACCAAGCCACACCATGGATGTTGCGTGCAGCCAAGAAGCCTTTCTCAACGAGTTCGTTTCGCGCTTCGGTGATTAGGTGAGGGTTGACACGCTGACCGTAAGGTCCAGCCACAGCGATCTTTTGTTCGAGGGTACGAGCGAGTGCGATGCCGTGCGCGGAGGTCACGCTAACGAGCCGTGTTTTGGCTGTTTCGAGGTGCCCTGCGCGGGACATAGAGGCGGTCCCCTTTTATTTAGATATAGAAGTATTGCTTGGTGGCTCGCTGAGAGTGCGATTTCCCATTGAGGTGAGCCGATAGTGGCCGCGTCCGGTGATTGGATTCTTGTAATAGGTGGCTAGGCCTCTACGCTCCAAAGTGCGGTGGCTCACCAGATTGCGAATGACTTGACTTAGTCGGTCGTCCCTCCGGCCCTGGAGGATTTCGCGATCCTCCTGCGTTGGTTCGACTTGTTCGCGCAGCTTTCTGGCTAATTCGGCTGTTGGCATTCCAATCTCCGGTTGTTCCGCATTGGAGAGAATTTCCAGTGCGGGGATTATCAAATCGTTTTCAAGCGTACGCATTCAGGCTCTATATCTCGTTCGAATCCATCGGCGAATCCATATATAGCGATTCGAATCCGAGGAATCAACCGAATCTTAACCGTGTTTATTTACCATTTGAGCGAGTGAGGGGCTCGCCAAATTTCAACCAGTGCTTGTGGCGCTAGAGTTTCTGTAGGGGTTTCAGCAGGGAGTCGCAACGCGGATGGCTACAGGAGACTGGAGCTAGCTCGGTTCTAAGCCAACGACTTCACTAAGCAACGAGCCACTGGCTGCGGGATTGTCGAGCACTTTGTGGTGGTGTGCGACTCGCGTATGCTGAGTTCTATTGGAGGCGAGCATGCCTTGTAACGGTCGGAACCATCAACCTAACTGCACATGCGGCTTTAGTGGTGGGCGACATTCGCGATCACACACATTCCGATGGAAAGGATGGAAGCGCGCGTCCATCCGTAGTTACTGCAACGGACCGTGGTCCAAGTGCCCCGTCTGTCAAGTTGGCGTCTACTACATTTCCGGGCCACGGGGCGGAGGCGCCTTTTTCGACTGCCTTGGTCCACCATGGACGCTGCATCCCTGCACCAACAAACGGCTC
The DNA here is from genome assembly GCF_040323095.1 of Mesorhizobium sp. M0058. Classification (NCBI taxonomy): domain Bacteria; kingdom Pseudomonadati; phylum Pseudomonadota; class Alphaproteobacteria; order Hyphomicrobiales; family Phyllobacteriaceae; genus Mesorhizobium; species Mesorhizobium sp. M0058. The sequence goes on along the minus strand of NZ_JAMYUQ010000012.1, from coordinate 102,745 downwards.
ACATATTCGCCCTTCGGCCGTACTGGCCGGCCAAAGTTGAGGGTGCTCAAAACCGTACTAGAGGAGAACGGTTTCCTGCCGCTAATCGTGAGAAGAATCGAGAGGGTCAATGGCGGCTCCATTTTGCATGGTGTCATGTGGGACACACCTACCGCACTTCACCTTGGAACAATGGAAATCCTAGACCTTGACATAAATAGGCCCGTGTATGTCCATCGAGACTACTCGGGCTGGGCAATGGTAAGTCACTTCCCAATGGATAGCCTAGAGCCAATCAATATCTGGATGAGAGAAGACACGTTGGGCCCATTGGACCTACTCATGGACCCTTCGCATAAAACGGACAGCGGTCGGTAGCTGTCACTGGCAAGTGCAAACCGCCGACCGGGTCACCCCACTGCCGCAACCCCGGGGTGGGACCCGCTGCCTGCGGCAGCTCCCACCCGGATTTGCGCTCGCATCGACCCACCGGGTCGATGCGTCCGGCCAAAAGGCCGGACCGCTCAATCCCCCATCTTCAAGGCCTGGATAAACGCCTCCTGCGGGATATCCACCTTGCCGAACTGGCGCATCCGCTTCTTGCCCTCTTTCTGCTTGTCGAGCAGCTTGCGTTTGCGCGAGACGTCGCCGCCATAGCACTTCGCGGTGACGTCCTTGCGCAGCGCCGAGATGGTTTCGCGGGCGATGACCTTGCCGCCGATCGCGGCCTGGATCGGGATCTTGAACAGATGGTTCGGGATCAGCTCCTTCAGCTTTTCGCACATCTGGCGGCCGCGCTTTTCCGCCGCCGTGCGGTGGACCAGCATGGACAGCGCGTCGACCGGCTCTTCATTGACCAGGATCGACATTTTCACCAGGTCGCCTTCCTTGTAGTCGGTCAGATGATAGTCGAAGGAGGCGTAGCCCTTGGAGATCGACTTCAGCCGGTCGTAGAAATCGAAGACGACTTCGTTGAGCGGCAGGTCGTAGATCAGCATGGCGCGCTTGCCGACATAGGACAGGTCGGCCTGGATGCCGCGCCTGTCCTGGCAAAGCTTTAGAATGCCGCCGAGATAGTCGTCGGGGGTCAGGATGGTGGCGCGGATCCACGGCTCCTCGATGGCCGAGATTTTCACCACGTCGGGCATGTCGGCCGGGTTGTGCAGCTCCTTCGTCGAGCCGTCGGTAAGCAGTAGCCGGTAGACGACTGATGGAGCCGTGGCGATCAGGTCGAGGTTGAACTCGCGCTCCAGCCGCTCCTGGATGATCTCAAGATGCAAAAGGCCGAGGAAGCCGCAGCGATAGCCGAAGCCGAGCGCGGCACTGGTTTCCATTTCATAGGAGAAGCTGGCGTCGTTGAGGCGCAATTTGCCGACGGCGGCGCGCAGATCCTCGAAATCGGCGGCGTCGACCGGGAACAGGCCGCAAAACACCACCGGCTGCGCCGGCTTGAAGCCGGGCAGCGCGTGCGCGGTCTGGCGCTTGTCCTCGGTGATGGTGTCGCCGACGCGGGTGTCGGCCACTTCCTTGATCGAGCCGGTGAAGAAGCCGAACTCGCCGGGGCCGAGCTCGTCGACATTGATGCGGGCGGGCGTGAACACGCCGGTGCGCTCGACCAGATGTTTTGCGCCGGTACCCATCATGCGGATGGTCGCGCCCTTCTTCAGCACGCCGTCGATGATGCGCACCAGGACGATGACGCCGAGATAGGCGTCGTACCAGCTGTCCACCAGCATGGCTTTCAGGGGTGCCGACGCGTCGCCTTCGCGCGGCGGCGGCAATTGGTGGACGATGGCCTCCAGCACATCGGGAATGCCGAGGCCGGTCTTGGCCGAGATCAGCACGGCGTTGGAGGCGTCGATGCCGATGACTTCCTCGACCTGCTCGCGGATGCGCTCGGGCTCGGCGGCCGGCAGGTCGACCTTGTTCAACACCACGACGATCTCGTGATTGTTGTCGATCGCCTGGTAGACATTGGCCAGCGTCTGCGCCTCGACGCCTTGGGAGGCGTCGACGACCAGCAGCGAGCCCTCGCAGGCGGCGAGCGAACGCGACACTTCATAGGCGAAGTCGACGTGGCCGGGCGTGTCGATCAGGTTGAGGATATAGTCCTCGCCATTGTTGGCGCGGTATTTCAGCCGCACCGTCTGCGCCTTGATGGTGATGCCGCGCTCGCGCTCGATGTCCATCGAGTCCAGCACCTGCTCCTTCATGTCGCGCAGCTCCAGCCCGCCGGTGGACTGGATCAGCCGGTCGGCAAGCGTGGATTTGCCATGGTCGATATGGGCGACGATGGAGAAATTGCGGATGTGGTCGAGAGGCGTGCTCATGATGGGGCGGCTTTAGCAGGGGCGGGTTGCAGGGGCAAGCGGGGTGGCGGTGCCCTTGCCTTCTCCCCTTGTGGGAGAAGGTGGATCGGCGCGCAGCGCCGAGACGGATGAGGGGTGTTCCAGCTTGACGCCGGCGTTCTTTCACCGCCATGGCTGCAAACTGACATCCCTTACATAAGCGATTATCGTGGTGCAGACGCTGTCCATGTCTTTCAGGACATCGTCGTTCCAAAAGCGCAACACACGAAAGCCTCTCGCCTCCAGTTCCGTTCTACGGGCCTGGTCTGACTCTGAGTCCGCATGCTGACTCCCATCGATCTCGATGATGAGGAGTGATTCAAGACAAGCGAAATCGGCGACGTATTTTCCAACAGGAACTTGGCGCCGAAATTTGATCCGATCGAGCCTGCGGTCACGTAGTTCGTGCCACAGTTTGTCTTCCGCCTCCGTCATTTCACGTCGGAGCGAACGGGCAAAGTTTCGTTTGGCAGGAGCGACGGGCTGATGTGGCATGACGTTAGATTAACCAACGTCTCACTCCGCTGGAACACCCCTCATCCGTCTCGGCGCTTCGCGCCGATCCACCTTCTCCCACAAGGGGAGAAGGCAACGACGCGTCCGCCCCCAATCACGAAGCGGTGAACCATGTAACGAAGCCTCGGGCAGCGACGAAGTGTGGGATGAACCCGCCGCAACGGAGACCCCCGATGACTGGACTTAACCCAAAACGCGCCGGCATGCTGGTTGCCGTAGGCGCGGCGCTGATGATGCTTGGCGGCGCCGCCTTCGCCCAGCCGCTCACCGTGGTCGAATTGTTCACCAGCCAGGGCTGTTCGTCCTGTCCGCCGGCCAATGCCAACCTGATCAAGGTCAAGGACCAGCCGGGCGTTCTGGCGCTGTCGTTCAACGTCACCTACTGGGACTATCTCGGCTGGAAGGACATTTTCGGCCGCGAGGAATTCACCCAGCGCCAGGTGCGCTATGAGCCGTCGCTCGGCCGCTCCGGCCCGTTCACGCCGCAAGTGGTGGTCAATGGCGGTGCCGACGCGGTGGGCGCGGCACCAGGCGAGATCGAGCAGCTGATTTCCGCGAATGGCCGCACGAAGGGGCCGACGCTGTCGCTAGACGGCGGCAAGATCAGCATCGGCGTCGGTTCCGCGCCGGCCGGCCGCGCCGATGTCTGGCTGGTTCGCTACAACAAGGGCGTCGTCGAGGTGCCGGTGGCGCGCGGCGAGAACACCGGCCGCACGCTGCCGCATGCCAATGTCGTGCACTCGCTGGAGAAACTCGGCAGCTGGAGCGGCGACGCCACCACGCTGCCATTGCCGGCAGCCTCCGGCGGCTTGAGCACCGCCGTGCTGGTGCAGTCGCCGGGTGGTCGGCCGATCCTGGCTGCAGCCGCCGACTGATTCTTTTTCTACGCAACGCCGCTAGCGCGGCATAACCGGGCTCGCATCCGCGCGCCCTCTTCAAGGAGGAATACCATCATGAGCAAGACCCTGACCGCGCTCGCCCTTACGCTTTCGATGACCGGCTTCGCCGCCGGCGCCCGTGCCGACGAAGCGACCAACGCCATGAAGCCGGCGATGGCCACCGAGGCGATGAAGCCCGCGACCGATGCCATGGCGCCGGCGACCGATGCCATGAAGCCCGCCGACCCAATGGCGACGAATGCAATGAAACCCGCCACCGACGCCATGAAACCGGCCGATGCCATGAAGCCCGCAACGGATGCGATGAAGCCGGCGGACGCCATGGCGCCCGCGCAATAAGGCTTGATCCCATGGCCCGGCCGCACAATGGCCGGGCCGGCGCACGGCAATTTGAGAAACCTGGCGGGACGTTCTGTCGTATAGTCTTCGCCACCATCAAGGAGATCAGACATGACCGGCATTGCAAGGACGAGAACGCCGATCTTCAAGAGCGCGCTTGCCGCGCTCATCGTCGCCGCCGCGGCGGCCGCCTTCTGGCAGAGCCCGGCGCGCTCGGCCGAGGACGCGGTGGTGATCCCGCCGCCGGCAGTGGACGAGAAGGCCGCCAGCGGCAGCGAGAAGGCTATCTTCGCCGGCGGCTGCTTCTGGGGCGTGCAGGGCGTGTTCCAGCACGTCAAGGGCGTGACCAAGGCCGTCTCCGGCTACACCGGCGGCGCCAAGGATGACGCCGTTTACGAAACGGTGGGCAGCGGCCGCACCGGCCACGCCGAATCGGTCGAGATCACCTACGATCCGTCCAAGGTGACCTATGGCCAGCTGCTGCAGGTCTATTTCTCGGTCGCCCACAACCCGACGCAGTTGAACTTCCAAGGCCCGGACTCGGGCACCCAGTACCGCTCGACGATCTTTGCCGAGAATGGCGAGCAGCAGAAGATCGCGCAGAGCTACATCGCCCAGCTCGACCAGGCGAAAGTGTTTGCCAAGCCGATCGTCACCACGCTGGAGACGGGCAAAACCTTCTATCCGGCCGAGGAATATCACCAGGACTTTCTGACGCTGAACCCGACCTACCCCTACATCGTCTACAACGATCTGCCCAAGGTGGCGAATTTGAAGGCGCTGTTCCCGGGGTTGTATAGCGAGAAGCCGGTGCTCGTGCTGGCGGGGAAGAGCTGAGCACCTAATCTCCCCCCTCGAGGGGGAGATGTCGCCGGAGGCGACAGAGGGGGTCGGTCCGACCGGACGCGACCTCCTGCGGCAGAAGAAGGTTAGCGCTCCACGCGCGGCGACCCCCTCTGGCCTGCCGGCCATCTCCCCCTCAAGGGGGGAGATCAGCTCCCCTCAATCATACGTCAGATCCGTCGCCTTCCCCCCAAACACCCGATACGCATAGAACGAATAGAAGATGATCACCGGCAGCACGACCACCGTGCCGGCGAGGATGATGGCGAGGCTTTCCGTCGCCGACGCCGCCTGCCAGATGGTCAGCCTGTCGGGCACCACGAAGGGGTAGAACGACCAGGCAAGCCCGGCAAAGCCGAGCGCGAAGATGGTGGCGAGCGTCAGGAACGGCCGCAGCGCATGGCGGTCGTCGGGCTTGGGCAGGTGGAAGGTCTGCCGCCACAGCCACATAAACAGCAGCGCCGACAGGATCGGCAGCGGCGACAGATAGAGCATTTCGGGCCAGACGAACCATTTGGCGAAGATGCGCGGGCTGGCGAATGGGGTCGCCAGCGACACCGCCGCCATGCCGAGCGCGGTCAGCACAAGGGCCGTGCGCAGCCAGGCCACCGCCTTCCTCTGCAATTCGCCCTCGGTCTTGTAGATGACCCAGGCCGCGCCCATCGCTGCATAGGCCGCCGACAGGCAGAGCGCCACCAGCGCCCCGAAAGCGATGCCGCCAAAACCGACATCGAGGCCGAGCACATAGACGCCGAGCATATAGCCTTGCGCCAGCGAGGCGATGACGGAACCGAGGAAGAAAATGCGGTTCCAGCGATGCTTCTTGCCGGCAGGCACTTTGGCGCGGAAATCGAAGGCGACGCCGCGCAGGATGAGGCCGACCAAAAGCACGAAGACCGGAATGTAGAGCGCGGTGAGGATGACGCCATGCGCCAGCGGGAAGGCGACCAGGAGCAGGCCGACGGCCAGCACCAGCCAGGTCTCGTTGGCATCCCAGAACGGGCCTATTGCCGCGATCATGGTGTCCTGCTCGGCATCTTCGGCGACCGAGAACAGGATGCCGATGCCGAGATCGAAACCGTCGAGAATGACGTAGATCAGGATGGCGAGGCCCATCAGGCCGGCGAAGATCAGGGGCAGCGCGGTTGGCCAGTCGAAGCTCATCGGTCTGTCATCCCTCTCATCAACGGTTCTGCCCTTCGCTATGGCTCCGGGCGTTCGTCATTCGAAAAGCCAAATCGTTGGCTTTTCGTCCGCTACGCGGACCATTCCTCACTCCGCTGCGGCCGGTTGCGACATCGCCGTCTTCATCACGCCCGGCAGCGGCGAGGTATCGCCGTCCTTGGCGGCCTTCAGCGCCAGGTGCACCAGCACGCCGAGATAGGCGATCAACAGCAGCACATAGAGGATGAGATAGATGGCGAGCGTCAGCGCGACATGGCTGCCGGCGACCGGGCCGATAGCGTCGGCGGTTTTCAGCACGCCGGTGACCAGCCAGGGCTGGCGGCCGATTTCGGTGGTGTACCAGCCGGCGAGCGTCGCCAGCCAGCCGGAGAGCGCCATCGGCACCATCAGCATGGCCAGCGGCCTCGGCAGGCTGTGCCGGCGCTTGAGGAAGAAGGTCGCCGACCACGAGACGATGAGCATCAAAATGCCGGTGCCGACCATGATGCGGAAGCCCCAGAACACTGGGAACACCGGCGGGTGCAGGCCGGGGTAGTCGTTGAGCCCCGGAACGATACCGCTGGTGGCGTGGCGCAGCACCAGGCTGGCGCCGTCGGGAATGGCGATCTCGAATTTGTTTTCCTTCGCCGCCTCGTCGGGCAGCGCAAACAGCACCAGCGGCACGTTGGGGCCGGTGTTCCAGTTCGCCTCCATGGCGGCGATCTTCTGCGGCTGGTGCTCCAGCGTATTCAGCCCGTGCTGGTCGCCGGCAAAGATCTGGATCGGGATCAGGATGGCGGCGGTGAAGACGCCGGTGCGCAGCGCCTTCCACATCGATTCCGACCGGTCGCCGGTGAGGTAGCGCAGCGCCGACAGGCCGGCGATCAGGAACGACACCGTCAGGCCGGAGGCAAGCAGCATATGCGTCAGACGGTAGGGCATGGACGGGTTGAAGACGATCGCCCACCAGTCGACGGGATGCGCCTTGCCGTCGATCATCTCGAAGCCGGCCGGCGTCTGCATCCAGGAGTTCAGCGCAATGATCCAGAAGGCCGACAGCGTGGTGCCGCCGGCGACCAACACCGTCGCCAGCGTGTGGACGCGGTTGGAGACGCGGCGGAAGCCGAACAGCATGATGCCGAGGAAGGCCGCTTCGAGGAAGAAGGCGGTGAGGATCTCGTAGGCAAGCAGCGGCCCGGCGATGTTGCCTACATGCTCCATATAGCCCGGCCAGTTGGTGCCGAACTGGAAGCTCATGGTGACGCCGGAGACCACGCCCATGGCGAAGGACAGCGCGAACACTTTCACCCAGGTGAAATAGGCGCGCATCCAGGCGGAATCATTGGTGGCGTTGTAGCGGAGCTTGAAGAACAGCAGCACCCAGCCAAGCGCAATCGTGATGGTCGGAAACAGGATGTGGAACGAGATATTCGCCCCGAACTGCATTCGCGACAGGATGAGCGGGTCCATGCGGGCTCCGGCTGCTGTTTGTTGGCGCAGAATAGGCGGCGGATGCGGTCCGGTCAAAGCGGCTTGGCGTCACGCGGGGCGCGTTGTCGCAGCAGATGGGATCAATCCGTCAGTGCCCCGATACCCCCATGACGAAACGGCAAAAGGGGAACGTTTGTCCACAATTGTCAGCAGCGGCATTGACTTCGCGCCGTGCGCACCGACATTCAGCGCAATAATAATCCCCGCCTCTTTCAAACAGTCGTTTTCGGCCTCATGTCTTCCACTAATTTGCCTTCCATCATTTCGATTTCCGGGGTCACCAAGACCTACGCCACCGGCTTCAAGGCGCTGAAGGAAATCAACCTCGACATCGAACGCGGCGAGATTTTCGCGCTGCTGGGGCCGAACGGCGCCGGCAAGACGACGCTCATCTCGATCGTCTGCGGCATCGTCAACCGTTCGTCGGGAACGGTGACCGTCGACGGCCACGACATCAACCGAGACTACCGCGCCGCGCGCAGCCTGATCGGGCTGGTGCCGCAGGAGCTGACCATCGACGCGTTCGAGAGCGTCTGGGCAACCGTAACCTACAGCCGCGGCCTGTTTGGCAAGGCGCCCAATCCGGGCTTCGTCGAAAAGGTGCTGCGCGACCTGTCGTTGTGGGACAAGAAGGACGCCAAGGCGATCACGCTGTCGGGCGGCATGAAGCGGCGGCTGATGATTGCAAAGGCGCTGTCACATGAGCCGCGCATCCTGTTCCTCGACGAACCCACGGCCGGCGTCGACGTCGAACTGCGCCAGGACATGTGGGCGATGGTGCGACGGCTGCGCGACGACGGCGTCACCATCATCCTCACCACGCACTATATCGAAGAGGCCGAGGCGATGGCCGACCGTGTCGGCGTCATCAACCGCGGCGAGATCATCCTGGTGGAGGGCAAGGCCGAACTGATGCGCAAGCTCGGCCGCAAGCGCCTGATCGTCGAATTGCGCAACCCGCTCACCGCCATTCCCGATGCATTCTCGCACTACGCCTTGGAGCTGTCGGGCGATGGCACACAGCTGACCTACACCTATGACAACCAGAGCGAACGCCCCGGCGTCGCATCGCTGCTGCGCGAACTCGAGACGGCAGGCATCCAGTTCCGCGACATGGACACGCAAAACAGCTCGCTCGAGGAGATCTTCGTCAATCTGTTGAGGCAAGAGCCATGAATTGGCGAGCAGTATGGGCGATCTACCGGGTCGAGATGGCGCGTGCGTTCCGCACCGTGCTGCAGAGCATCGTCTCGCCGGTGATCTCGACATCGCTTTATTTCGTCGTCTTCGGCTCGGCCATCGGCTCGCGCATCACCGAGATTGACGGCATCAGCTACGGCGCCTTCATCGTGCCCGGCCTGATCATGCTGTCGCTGTTGACGCAGTCGATCTCCAACGCCTCCTTTGCCATCTATTTCCCGAAATTCGTCGGCTCCATCTACGAGCTCTTGTCGGCGCCGGTGTCGTATCTGGAGATCGTCATCGCCTATGTCGGCGGCGCCGCGACCAAGTCGATCATCCTCGGCTTGATCATCCTGGCGACGGCCTCGCTGTTCGTGCCGCTCACCATCCAGCATCCGTTCTGGATGCTGGCCTTCCTTGTCTTGACGGCGGTGACCTTCAGCCTGTTCGGCTTCATCATCGGCATCTGGGCGAAAAGCTTCGAGCAATTGCAGCTGGTGCCGCTGTTGATCATCACGCCGCTGACCTTCCTCGGCGGCAGCTTCTATTCGATCAACATGCTGCCCGAGACCTGGCGCACGGTGACGCTGTTCAACCCGGTCGTCTACCTGATCAGCGGTTTCCGCTGGAGCTTTTACGGCAAGTCCGATGTCTCGGTCGCCGTCAGCCTGGGCATGACGACGGTGTTCCTCGCCATCTGCATCGCCATCGTCGCCTGGATCTTCCGCACCGGCTACCGGCTGCGCAACTGACCCTGCCGCTCTAAAGCGCGTCGCGTTTGAACGGACTCAGGCGACGCGCATTAGGTCTTTGTTTTTATGCATGTCGTTTGCTCAAATCGGGACCACTTTTGAGCGACATGCAAATAGGCGATCGCCCGTGCGCCGGTCAAATCAACAGTTTTGCTGAGGGCAAATTGGCCACGTTGGCCGCCACGGTTCTTGCTAGATCGCCTTGATGAGGCGCAGCAACCCCAGCATCTCGATCAGCCTGCCTTGGCGGAAGGCGATGTAGGTCGGTTCCTCGATGCCGTGGAAGCGGCGCTTGAACGCCGCCTGGCCCTTGAGGTTGAACTTGCTGCGGTTGACCCAGGGCGACTCATAGGCCCGCGCGAAGGCGTTGCGCCAGAAGCTCGATTCGGCAAAGCCGTTGGCTCCGACCTCGAGCATCGGCGACAGGCCGAGCGTGACGACCGAAATGCCCTCATTGCGAAACCGGTCGACGGCGAATTTGGTCAGCCCGATTTCGGCATGCGGCGAGGCATCGATGTGCTTGCGCTTGAACGAGGTGGTGTAGCCGATCACCTTGCCATCCCGGAACATCGGATCGAAATCGAGCAGAGCGACGAGCTCGCCTTCCGGGCTGTAGAGCACGAAACGGCGCATATCGATGCCGAGATGATCGGCAAAGGGGCGGTTGAGGAACGCCATCTCCCACCGCTTGACGATGCGGTCGGCCCGCCAGTTCTGTGACAGGCGCTGGACCTCGTCGAGATAGACCGCTCCTTCGCCAAAGGAAAACCCCTTCTTCAACAGCCAGCGTTCGGAATACCGCACGGTTTCGTTGCGCTTGCCGGAAAAATCGTGAGCCGGCAGTTCCAGCCGCGTGTCGACGCCGAGACGGTTGACCTGGTAGCCGAGCCCGGCCAGAACGCGCGCCGTCGGTTCGCCGATCTGCACGAACCACGGGCTGTCGGCGGCTTCGACAAAGCGCCTGATATAGTCGGGCCGATCGGCCGGATGGGCCACCGGGTCACCGAGCGCGAAATGGTGCTTCATCTTGGTGCCGAAGGCGATGTAGCCGTCGGCGTCGCCGAAATAGGACAGTTTTTGCTGCACGGCGGTCGAATAGGCCAGCGAGAAGTCGCCGTGCTGGCGGACAAGCGCCAGCCGCTCGACATGCGAAAAATCCTGGCGCGGCACCTTGGCTGCGGCGCCCTCCAGCAGTCTGTCGAGAAAGATGCGCAAGGAGGGCATGGTCGAGCTTCCGCGTGCCGATGATAAACAGAGGCTTGCCCCCAAGGCCTCGAATCAGTCGCATTGACGCGACCTCATTATCGATCATATCGCCCCTGTGCCATATGGGACGTGCCATATAGGACGGGTCCCCATGGCGCACCTGAAAGGAAATCTCGACCGAATGGCGGCTACGACAAGCGAAACGATGCCTATCGTCCTGGGGCCGAAAGGACCCGACTATACGGTTATCGTCATCGGCGCCGGAGCGGCGGGGCTGGCGGCCGCCGACGCGCTTGGCCGGCGCGGCGTGCGGGTCGTCGTGCTTGAAAAGGAGCCGCGGATCGCCGAACCGTGGCGACGGCGGCACGAGAAGCTGACCCTAAACACGCATCGCGCGCTGTCGACCCTGCCCGGCCTTGCCTATCCGCCCCGCACCGCCGCCTTTCCGAACAAGGATGCCATCATCGGTTATCTCGAGGATTTTGCCCGCGCGCGCGGCATAAGGGTCGAATTCGGCACCGCCGTCGAGCGGATCGAACGCAGAGGCAATGGCTGGCTCGTCCATACGGGCCGGGAAACGCTGAGCGCCCGCAATGTCATCGTCGCCACCGGCCGCGACCGCTTGCCATGGACGCCGGACTGGCAAGGCAAGGCGACTTTCACCGGCAAACTTAGCCACGCCGCCGATTTCGGCACAGCACAGGACTATGTGGGCAAAAGCGTGCTGGTGGTCGGGGCCGGAAATTCCGGCTTCGACGTGCTCAACCACCTCGCCCGTGCCGACACCAAGGCCATCTGGTTGTCAGCCAGGCAGGGTCCGTCGCTGATGCCGAAACGGATCGGCAAGGTCGCCGTGGCGCGCTTCGGCGGTTTCATGGCGATGCTGCCGACGTGGATTGCCGATGCCGCGATTGCCGCGACGCAGCGGCTGGTGTTCGGCGACCTCGCCCGCTTCGGCCTGCCGCCGGCGCCGAAAGGCGGCGCCAGCCGGCTCGGCGTCGAGCAGATCGCCGCCGTTGACGACGGCGCGGTTGCCGCGCTGAAGGCCGGATGGATTTCGGTGGTGGCGCCGGTGGCGGCTTTCGAAGGCGCCGGCGTGCGGCTGAACGACGGCACGGTGCTCGAGCCGGATGTGGTGATCGCGGCAACCGGCTATCGCACCGGCCTGGAGGCCATGCTGGGCGATCTCGGCGTGCTCGACGCCAAGGGCGTGCCGAAGGCCAATGGCGGCACCCCGAGCGGCCAGCCCGGCCTGTGGTTCATCGGCATGCGGCCAAGCCTGACCAGCTATTTTCACAGCGCCGGCCTGCAGGCCGAAGCGATTGCCCGTCAGATCGCCAAGGGGTTGTAGACGAGCGCTTCTGGACGGAGAACCACCGCGCACTTCGGGCTGCTGCTATGGCGCGGACTAGTGGTTCAACGCATCTGCAAGACGGATCGAATATCCTGGCGATTGAATGAAACGCCGATCCCGTCGTCATCCACGGGCGAAGCAAGGAGCGTAGCGACGGCGCAGACCCGAGGATCCATGCCGTGACTTCTGAACTACGCTGCGTTGCAGGTTCTGCTCCGCTGCTTCCACGGCCAAGGCATGATCCCTGGGTCTCCGCGACGGAGCTTCGCTCCTGCTTCGCCCAAGGATGACGAAGTTGAGATGCTTGCGGCCAACCTCCAAAGCAGGCGCTTGAACTCGTTCATTGCATCGTTATATAACATGTTATGGTTATCCAGGAGACGGACCACCCATGGAAGACATCATTCGATCCCTTGGCTACCTCACCCTCGGCAGCAGGCTGAAGCGCATCGGCGAGCAGTTGCAGGCCGATACGCAGCGCATGCTCGATGGGCTGGAGGTGCCGGTGCAGTCCAGCCAGTATCCTCTGCTGGCCGCGCTCGACCGGCTTGGGCCGCTGCCTGTCGGCGAACTGGCGCAGTCACTGGGGATCACCCAGCCGGGGGTGACGCGCAGCGTGGCGCTGCTGGCCGAGTTGGGGCTGGTCGAGGCCGCGCCATCGAACGACGACCAGCGCCGCAGGATGATCTCGCTGACCGCGAACGGCCAGCGCCTGGTCGATAAGGCGAAGCGGGACGTTTGGCCGCGCATCGAGAACGCCGTTGCCGACTTGTGCAAAGGCCTTGCAGGGCCGCTTCTCGAACAACTCTCGGCAATGGAGGACGGCCTGGCGGCGGCCCCGCTCGACCGCCGTGTGAAACAGGATGTCGCGCCATGAGCCATGTCCTCGATCGTCCGGTCTGGAGCGCGCTCGACACGCGGCATCGGATCTTTGCGTATGGCGACAGGCTCGCCAGGCGCTATCCCTCCTCGATCGTCCCCTTCGCGGCTTCCGGGGCAGACGACGGTGAGAGTCTGCAGGCGCTCGCAAGCCTCATTCCTGCAGGTGAGAGCGTGTTCATGCTCCAGGCGGACCCCGTTGCCTTGCCGCCGGAACTGACCGCGACCGTGACCGCCTTCGGCGTTCAGATGGTTGCCGAGGCGCCATTGCCTTCCGTGTCGGACGAGCGTGTGCAGCAGCTGACGCAGGACGACGCGGCCGAGATGCTTGCTTTGGCGTCACTGACCAAGCCCGGCCCGTTCACGCTCAAGGCGCTGAGCCTCGGCGAGTTCTGGGGCGTGAAAATCGACGACCGGCTGGCGGCGATGGCCGGCGAGCGCATGAAGCAGCCCGGCTACAGCGAACTCAGCGGCGTCTGCTCGCATCCCGAATTTCGCGGCAGCGGCCTCGGCCGGCTGCTGTCGGTGTTCGTGGCCAACCGAATTTTTGCGCGCGGCGAAGTTCCCTACCTGCATGCCTATGCCAGCAATGCCAACGCGGTTGGATTGTACGAATCCATCGGCTTCAGGCTGCGGGCAGAGATGAATGTGGCCGTCGTGCAGCGCGCCGGCTAGAGCGTTTCACCGTTTCACGGAAACGGCGAACCGCTCCTAGGCCTTTATTTTTACGCAATTCCGGACGGAAAACCGCTTCACACTTTTCCTGGAATCGCTCCAGGGCCGCCTTGCGGGCCTCAGGCTGATTTCGGCTCCAACCGGCGGAAACCCACGGTTTCCATAAGCATATCTTCCTCGACCATGCCGGCATTGTGCAGCGCAAGCAGGTTCAGCGCGATCTCCCGCGCCTCCGCCGAATCGGGATGCACGTCGCGCCTGCGGCAGGCTTCGTCGAACACGCGTTGCAGCCTGGCGATGTCGTCGGGTTTCAGCAGGCCACGGTCATAGACGGACTTTGGCATGGCACTCTCCTCCAGAAGAGGTAGGGCGCCATGTTTAAAAGTCCATTCTTTTCCAATGCTTGAGCGCAGCTGCCTGGGTTTGCACGAATCCGACCGAGCGTGGCAGTCAGACCGCGATCGCGCTGCCATTCATTCAGCACCTCGGCCGTGGCCTGTTCCGCCGCAGTCTGCTTGACGTGCCGCCACGCTTGCGAAACAAGAGCTGCCACAAAGGACAGCGAGGCACAAAAGTGAGTTTCTGGGGACTGGCGCAGCTCGTCATTTCGACGGTGATCTTCCTGCTGGCGGCCATCGCGGCCAAGCAATGGGGGCTGGCGCCAAGCCTTGGCAAGATCGTGCTGACACTGGCGCTCTATACGGCGGGCAATCTGATGATGCTGCGGCTGGTTCGTGAGTTCGGCATGTCGGTGTCGTTCAGTCTGTCGGCGGTGATCCAGCTGGTGGCGGTCAATGTGGTGGCGCTGGTGTTCTTCGGCGAACGCGTCAACGCCTTGCAGGCGACCGGCATCGTGCTGGCCATCGCGGCGGTGGTGCTGATCTCGCTCGGGCCTTACCTGCAGGGGCGATTGTAGTCCGATGAAGACCCCGCGTGCGTTCACCAACTGGCTTGAATTTCCGGTGCTGCTGGCCGGGCTGGTGATAGCCGCCGGGCTGTGGGGCTTCGAGGAACTGATGGAGGTGGCGCGGGCCACCACGCCGCACGCTTTCGATACTGAGATCCTGCTCGCTTTCCGAAAAGTGGGTCAGCCGGATGTTCCCGTCGGCCCGGCATGGCTGGAAGGCGCGATGCGCGACATCACCAGCCTCGGCAGCTCCAGCGTGCTGGTGCTGATCGTAACGGCGGTGATCGTCTACCTCCTGCTGATCCGCAGGCCGAGGACGGCGCTGCTGATCTTTGTCGCGGTGGCCGGCGGGCAGCTGCTGTCAACCTTGCTCAAGGCCGGCATCGACCGGCCGCGCCCCGATCTTGTCTCGCACCTGGCCAACGAGACGTCGCTGTCGTTTCCCAGCGGCCACGCCATGCTGTCGGCGGTGACCTATCTCACGCTGGGCTCACTGGCAGCGCGCTTCCTGCCGGGACGAACGACGAAAATCTATGTCCTCAGCCTGGCGGTGCTGGTAACGCTGCTGGTCGGCGTCAGCCGCGTCTATCTCGGCGTCCACTGGCCTTCCGACGTGCTGGCGGGATGGTGCGCCGGCTTCACCTGGGCGACGCTGTGCTGGCTGGCGGCGCGAATGCTGCAGCGGAACAAGGCGGTGGCCGATGGCAACGAGCCCGAAGACTGACGATCCGGAGCGACATTCAAATCAGCCGGTTGATCAGCCCGTGTCCGCAGCCTGCCAGCAGAAAAACCGCCGACAGCAAGGCTGCCGACGTCGTCAAGGTCCTGAAAATCTTCAACTGATATTTCCCCGCCAATAAGAGCCAAGGCGGTTAACGTAGCATGCTCATCCCGTATCCCGCCATCCGGCTTTGTGAGGAGATCATGTTTCATGTATGCTTTATGATGGTTGAAACATCACTATGATTGTATTACACGTCGTCTCCGCAGACTCAGACGGGGGTTCCGACCGATGATCACTGCCGCCCAGATGCGCGCCGCGAGGGCGCTGGCCGGCATCGATCAGAAGACACTCGCCGAGCGTGCCGGCGTTTCGCTTCCGACAATCCAGCGCATGGAAGCGAGTGACGGCGTGGTCAGGGGTGTGGTCGATACGCTGATGAAGGTTATCCAGGCTCTCGACGAGGCCGGGGTGGAGCTCATCGGCGAGAACCAGACCAGCGAGCGCGGCGGCCGGGGCGTGCGCCTCAAGCCGGTCGCGCCGCCGAACCCGCAAGGCTGAGCCGGCATATAGTCGCGACGGCGACCGCCGACAGTCCTGCCGACGATCCCGCCGCCTTCACGCAAGCGGAAGGCAGTCCATGGATCAGATCCGGCGGGCAGTGCATCAACCGGCCCAGAAGTCGGCAAAGCCGACATTTTCAGAGCTGTTCACGCCCAAGCTGGTGACGGTCTGGCGCGAAGGTTACCGCCTGCCGCAGTTCAAGGCCGACTTCATGGCCGGGCTGACCGTCGCTATTGTCGCGTTGCCGCTGTCGATGGCGATTGCGATTGCTTCGGGCGTGACGCCGGAGCGCGGCCTGTTCACCGCCATTGTCGGCGGCTTCATCGTCTCGGCGCTCGGCGGCAGCCGCTTCCAGATCGGCGGCCCGGCCGGCGCCTTCATCGTGCTGGTGGCGGCGACGGTGCAGCGCGAAGGCGTCGACGGACTGCTGCTGGCGACGATGATGGCCGGCATCTTCCTGCTCGCCATCGGCTATCTCCGGCTCGGAACCTATATCAAATTCATCCCTTACCCGGTGACGGTCGGCTTCACCGCCGGCATCTCGATCATCATCTTCTCCGGCCAGATCGTGGAACTGTTCGGGCTGAGGCTTGCCGGGCCGGAGCCCGGGCCGCTGCTGCCGAAGCTGATGGCGATCGGCCACGCGGCCGGCACGCTCAATATCTCGGCAACGCTGGTGGCGGCGCTGACCATCGCCACCATCGTCGGGGTGAAGCGCTGGCGGCCCGGCTGGCCGGGCATGCTGATCGCCGTCGGACTGGCCTCCCTTGTCGTGGCGCTGCTTTCGCTGCCGGCGGAAACGATCGGCACGCGCTATGGCGGCATTCCGCGCAGCCTGCCGTTGCCGGCACTGCCGGGACTCAACCTCGACAAGGCGATTGCGGTGCTGCCGGATGCGGTGGCTTTTGCGCTGCTCGGTGCCATCGAATCGCTGCTCTCGGCCGTGGTCGCCGATGGCATGACCGGGCGGCGTCACCGTTCCAATTGCGAACTGGTGGCGCAAGGCTTTGCCAACATCGCGTCTGCCCTGTTCGGCGGCATCTGCACCACCGGCACCATCGCCCGCACCGCCACCAATGTGCGGGCCGGCGCGCATGGGCCGGTTTCCGGCATGCTGCATTCGCTTTTTCTGCTGGTCTTCATGCTGGTGGCCGCACCGCTGGCCAGCTACATCCCGCTTGCCGCCCTTGCGGGTGTGCTGGCGGTTGTCTGCTGGAACATGTTCGAGAAGCAGGCCTTCGCCACGTTGCTGCGCGCTTCGCGCGGCGACGCCCTGGTGCTGATGGCAACCTTCCTGATCGTCGTCTTCCGCGACCTCACCGAAGGCATCGTCGTCGGTTTCGCGCTAGGCTCGATCCTGTTCATCGATCGTATGGCCAAGTCGATCGCCGTGGAGGCGGATTTGCCGCTGGTGCAGGACGATGTCGCCGACAGCAGCGGCCGCGCCTACGATGCAAGCGAGGCAAGCGACGCCGACACCGTCGTCTATCGCATCTCCGGCGCCTTCTTCTTCGGCGCCGCCTCGACTGTCGGCACGGTGCTCGACCGCATCGCCGACCAGCGCAAGAACTTCATCCTCGATTGTTCGGCGGTGCCGTTCTTCGATTCCACCGCGGCCAATGTCATCGAGGGCGCGGCGCACAAGGCGAAACGCGCCGGCGTGCGTTTCATCATCGCCGGCGCCTCGCCGCAGACACGGCGCATGCTGATCAACCACGGCGTCAAGCGGCCGCTGGTGACCTTTGCCGCCTCGATCAAGGATTCGCGGGCGCAACTCAAAGCCGCGCCCGCTGGCTGAGCCGGCAAGTGTGCGCCGTCAGTCCAGGCTCAGCACCGCGATCTCGCCCTCGTTCATCAGCGGCACGAAGATCCGCGTGCCATCTGTGCCGATATCGGCGCTGCCCGGCTTGAACTGCTCTACAGCCTCCGGCGCCTCGCCGACTTTGTACCGATAGAGCGTGCCGGTCATGAAGGCAGTGGCGTAGATGCTGTCGCCGATGGCGACGACGCCATCGAGGTCGGCAAAGTTTTGTGCGCCAGGCAGCGGCGTCACGGCTTTCGTCGCGAGATCGACCGACAGCAGGCCGCCGGGCGCGGCAGTGCTGAAGTCCGGCTTGATGCCCTTGCCCCAGGACGCCACGATCAGCCGACCTCCATCGGCAAAGATGCCGTTGGGTGCGGCGAGCTTCGCATCCTTCACGAAAAGTTCCGGCCTGTCGCCATCAATGCGGTAGATCGCATCGGCAAGCATGTCGGTGACATAAACCTTGCCCGATGAGTCCGATGTCACGTCATTGAGGAAAACGGCGCCGGGCACATCGATGGTCGAGATGAGCTTGCCGCTGGCGAGATCGACGATGCGCACCTTGGTGATGTCGGCGACGTAGAGCTTGCCGCCGGAGATTGCCGAGCCCTTCGGTGCATCCATGCCGGCGGTCCAGTGCCGGCTAACGACCTTGCCGTCCAGCGATAGCACCGAGAGATAGCCGTTGCCGTCGGCTTCACCGGGATTGCCGACGATGTTGGAGACGATGATGCGGTGGTTGGCGGCATCGAACAGCGCCGATTCCGGTTGCTCGAAGCCCGAGGCGCGCCAGAGTTCGGCGGCCTCGGCCGCAGGTGCGAGCGCGATAGCGAAGGCGGCGACGCAAATCGAGGTGATGAGGGTTTTCATGGCCAGGTCTCCTGTGATGGATGGCGGAGAGCTAGGAGTTTCGATACTTTTCCGGAAGGACGATTCGAGCTAGTATCGGAAACCGATACGAAATGGCGCAAAAGAGGTGCATTCCATGAACGGCCTGATCTTCGAGGCGCTGAAGCGGACGCTGAAGGCCAAGGGCGTCACCTATCGTGAGCTTGCCGGGCGGATGGGCGTTTCCGAGCCGACGGTCAAGCGCATCTTCCACGAGCGCAACTGCAAGCTCGACCGTCTCGTCGGGATCTGCGCTGCCGCCGGCGTCGAGCTGGAAAACGTGCTGGGGTCGATGAATCGGGGGCCGGGACCGGTCAACCGCATCGCGCCAGAGGTCGAGCGCAAGCTTGCCGGACGGCCGGCGCTGCTGTTCATCTTCGTCATGCTATCGGAGAAATTCACGCCCGAGGGCGTCATGCGCTCGCAGGGCTTGAGCGAAGCGTCGATGTTCCTCTATCTGCGCGATCTCGAAGCGCTCGGCCTCATTGCGCTGGGCAGCGGGTTGTCGGCACGGCTGCTGGTCGACACACCGATCCAGTGGAATTTCGAAGGGCCGCTCAGGCCGCTGTTCGAGATGACAAACAAGAATTTCATCGGCTGGGCGATCACCCATCTGGAGCGGGAAGCGACCTTCGTCTCATTCTCCAGGCGGATGCGGCCGGAGACGGCGGAGATGGTGAAGCGCGAGGCGGAGGAACTGGCCGAGCGCGCCAAACTGCTCGCCCATCACGACCAGAACACGACGCCGGAAGACGGGCTGACCGGCTACAAATGGACGTTTGCTTTTGGCGCAACCCCGTTTCCGGCGATCATGCCGATCGGCCCGCACCCCAGGGATGCCGGTGCGTCCGACCGGCCCACCGCTCCGGCAAAGGGACGCCGCCCGTTGCCGGCTTGACGCGCCAGCCGCGTTTCAAAAACGAAACCATGATAGAGTTCGCGCGCTGATTTGCCAGACTGTACGGGGCGGGTTTGCCGAATGCGTGACCGTCCCCGCAAAATCGAAGTGATCCTATGCCGACCGCGCCAACACTTGAACTTCGCCGCTATTCGCGCCTGAAAAATTTGCGGGAGCGCGCAGAACGCCAGGGTGCTGCATTGCAGTTCTGGGCGCGCACGGCATCGCTCGCCGTGATCTCCTGCTTCTTTTCCTTGATCAGCCGTTGGGATGCCTCGCTGCTCTTCGTGCTGGCGGGCCTCGCGCTGTTCCAACTCGTCGGCCTGATCCAGTTTCGCTTTGCGCGCCGTCGCAACGCGCCATGGTGGATCGGTTACCTCGTCGGTACGCTGGACATCATTCTGTTGACCGTTCTGCTGGTAACGCCCAACCCGTTTTCCCTCGAGGTCGCGCCGGCCGCGATGCAACTGCGCGAGGGCAGCTTCAAATTCCTGCTGATTTTCGTATGCCTTGGCGCGCTGACCCTTTCGACACGATTGGCGCTCTATCTCGGCGCGCTCGCGGCCTTGACGTGGACGATCGGGGTGGGATGGGTGGTTTTTCATGTGGGAACCGTCATTCCGGCAACGAACCTCTATTCGCTGCCGATGACAGAGCGACTGAATCTCTATCTCAACCCCAATTTCGTCGATACGTTCGCGCAGGCGACCAATGTGTTGGTTGTCCTGATTATCGGCGCGATCATGGCGCTGGTCGTCTCCCGTTCCCGGCATCTGTCGGAAGACTATGTCAAGGCGGAGCGCGCCCGCGCCAATCTCGCCCGGCATTTTTCGCCCAATGTCGTCGACCAGCTCGCCACGGATGACGAGCCCTTCGGCCCGGTCCGCCGGCAGGATATCGCGGTGCTGTTCGCCGACATCGTCGGCTTCACACACTATTCCGAGGATCATCCGGCCGAAGCAGTGTTCGAACTACTGCGTCAGTTCCACCGTCGCATGGAGCAGGTCGTTTTCGACCACCATGGCACCGTCGACAACTATATCGGCGATTGCATCATGGCGACCTTCGGGGTTCCGCAAGCCAGCCATGACGACGCAACCCGGGCCATCCGGTGCGCTGAAGCGATGATCGCCGCTATCGAAGACTGGAATGTCCAGCGTGTGTCCAGGGGATATCCGCCGCTGGACGTTCGGATCGGTGCACAATATGGCGCCGTCGTCCTCGGCGCGGTCGGCAGCGAGCGCAACCTGTCCTTCGCGGTGGTGGGCGACACCGTCAACGTCGCCAGCCGTTTGCAGGCGCTCTGCCGTGAGCTTCAGGCGAATATTTGCTTTGGGTCACGACTGATCGAGGCCGCGAAGGCGGAATCGCTCGGGACACAGCTGAATGCGCGCGACCATGGGCCGGTGAGCATCCGCGGCCGGGACGAACCGGTCCATGTCTGGGTCGAACACAGGGCCGAAAACCAGGGCGCCATTGCGGTTTCGGCGTGATGCAGGCCGCCATGTGAGACGCCTGAACCTCATGACTCAGGCCGAAGCCATCACGTGTCTGAGGCGATTGCGCCAGCCTTCGCGGCTGCGGCGTCGGTGCCTGCCTTGTCCTCCCAGGTCACCGCCCGGTAGTCGAACCCAAATTCCAGCGTCGGTTTCACGATGCGGAAGAAGGGTGACAGGTCGAAGTCGCGCGGCGTGTAGAGCGAGTGGTGGCGGATGTGCAGGATTTCGCGGCGCGAATAGTTCGACTGCGCCGAGGCGCGGCCGGGCGCGCGGGTGATCTCGGGCAGGATCGGGTAGCGGATCTCGCCATAGGCTTCGGCGATCAGCGTCGAGCAGATGGCGCGGGTCGGATCGCCGGAACCGAAAGCCAGCATGCGGCGGCGCCAGCGCACCGGCACCGGTGGCGTCGGCAGGAAAAAGCGCAGCATGTCGAAAATGTTCTTGAGATCGTATTTCAGGCCGAGCTTGCCGATCATGAAGGCGACGACATGGTCGCGGTCTTCCGGGGTCAGCCCGCTCGCCCGGCAGATACGGGTATTGTAGGTGCGGTAGCGCGACAGCGGCACGGCGACACAGCCTTCGCCGAGCGTGACTTCGATCAGCCGACGCCGTTCCGATCCGTCCTCCGGCTCGGACAAGGCATCGCCGATATAGAAAGCCGCATGCGACCAGGTCGACTGTGTCAGGTATTTGATTGCCGCCGAGATCTTCTGGTTGCCTTCGATGAGCAGGATGTCGCCGGGCTCGAGCGTGCGCCGCAACGTCTCGGCGTCGGACGGCGTGTAGGGCTCATAGCCGGAGGATTCGTCCTGCAGCCGGCCGGCAAGCCAGCGGCCAAGGCGGTCGAGAAGCGTGTCGCGCGGCGCGGTCATGGCAAAGTGTGACTAGCACGAGGTGACGTCCTCGGCCATGATCAACCGACCGGGACCTCTTCCGACGATGCCGGGCCGGCGAGGTCGTCGCGCGCATTGCGCGCGAGTTTCTTCGTCGAGCGCTTGGGGCTGTCGCCGAACAACTCGGCCGCTCCGGCAAGGCAGCTCTTCTTCAGGCTTTTTTCCGAGCGCTTCAAAAGCTTGCCAAGAAGCCTTGTGTCCTGCGCATCGCCGAGCGGCTCACCGTCGGCCTCGAGCAACACGCGCATGACGAAGACGTCGTGCAGTTCGCCGAGTTTTTCGCCAAGTTCATCAACTGCCTTGCGCCGCACCTTGATCGGCGTCGGCCACAGCCGGCCGAGCAGCGACAAATGCATCGAGTGGGTCTTGGCAGCCTTGCGCAGATCGTGGAAATCCTCTCCTTCGCCGCGCGATCCCGCCCGGTCCAGGGCCTTCCTGGCACGGCGCAAGGTCTTGCGAGCGCCTTCCGCAAGCACATCGGCTGCATGCTCAGGCAGATCGGGGAGCAGCAGCCGCTCTATCCTGATCAGGCCTTCCTCGCAGGCGGCGGTGGCCGCGCCTATGGCGGCGTCGAGGCCGGCGCCGGCATGCATTTCATGCTGGCGGGCAATCAGCCGGTCGCGCACGCTGTCGAGGCCGCCGCCGGCAACCTGCTCGGGAAAGGCGGCTGCCAGCCGGTCGACGGTCTCGACCAGCGCGGTCGCCTCGCGCGGCCCGGCAAGCAGCGCCGCCACCTGACGGTAGCATTGGTTCTCAGTCGGACAGAATGTTTCATTTCCGGAACGGACCAGCCGCAGCAAGGCGCGCGCGCTCTTCAGCCGCTTGCGGCATTTGTGCAATGCCTGCTCCGGCTGGTCGCGCGCGACGGCCAGATGGGCAAGCGCCTTGCCGATCTCCTCGCCAAGGATACGCCTGACCTCGCCGGTCAGCGGCAGGCGCGGATCGATGCGAAAGCTCATGCGGCGATCTCCGGAATCCCCCTAGAGCATGATGCCGAAAAGTGTGAAGCGGTTTTCGGACGACATCATGGTCCATCTCTTTTGATTTAGAGCCGGATTCCGATTTTAGGTCGACCCGACCTAAAATCATCCGGCTCTAGGGCGAGCGACGCGTTGTAAAATCTCTGCTCGCCGGTCACTTCGCGGCCGAGCCAATCAGGCAGCATTTCGTCAGGTACATCCTCCGGCGTCTCCAGTTCGGCCACCACAAGGCCGGCTAGGATCCCGCCGAAAACATCGACTTCGTAGAGATAGCCGCGATGCCTAACATGGTGGCGTGTCTTCTCGATGACATGTCCGATGGCGAAGGCCAGCATCTCCTCGGCATCAGTCAGAGGAATTTCATATTCGTATTCGTCGCGCTCGCGGATCTTGCTGCCGAATTTAAGCGTCAGCTTCGCCGAACTGCCGTCGCTGATGCGCACGCGCACGGTGCGGCCAGGTGCTGCGGCAAGATAGAACTGGCGAATGCGTATATTCGCCTCGGCCATTTCTAGCCATTCGGCGCTGGAGACCAGGAACTTGCGCTCGACTTCCTTGCCCATGGCCGCGCACTAAAGCGTCTGCGGCCCGACATGGCAAGCCGCCGCGGATAATCAATTTGACTTTAATCAATCGATTGATTAAAGTGCCCAGCATGATCAAAACCGTAGCCGATAAAACGCCCCGCCAGGAGACATCCCCCGCAGAGCAGACGCGCGCCGCACTCGTGCTTTCGGCGCTCAAGCTGTTCGGACGGCAAGGGTTCGACGGCACGTCGACGCGTGAGATCGCCGCCGAGGCCAAGGCCAACATCGGCTCGATCGCCTATCATTTCGGCGGCAAGGAAGGGTTGCGCGCGGCCGCCGCCGACCACATCGTCGAAACCATCCAGTCGGTTGCCGGCCAGGCGCTCGGCGGCACGCAATTGCCGGGTCAAGCCGGCCCGGAGGCGGCGAGGGCACAATTGTTCGCCGCGCTGGAAGCGATGGTGGCGTTTATCGTAGCCAGACCGGAAGCTGGCGAGATCGTACAATTCGTACTTAGAGAGTTGTCGCATCCGACGGCCGCCCTCGACCGCATCTATGACGGGGTGTTCGAACCGACGCATCGCCGCCTCTGCCAGATCTGGGAACAGGCGACGGGCGAGCCGGCCGAAAGCGAGGCCACCAAGCTCGTAGTCTTCACGCTGATCGGCCAGGTCATCTATTTCCGCATCGGCCGCGAAGCAGTGATGCGTCGTATGGGCTGGCGCGAGATCGGTAACACCGAAGCCGCCAAGGTGGTGGCGGCGGTCACAAGCAATCTTGGCGCCATACTGGCGGCCCGCAATCCGGTCGCCCGCAAGGAGGGCAAGCGATGAGTTTTCTCTGTTCCCTGCCGCTCGCAGCCCAGCTGTTCGGCGCCTGCGCGCCGGCAGCGCCGCTTGCCGTCGGCTATGTCGAGGGCGACTATGTCTTGCTGGCGCCGATCGAAGTGGCGCAGGTCGAGACCGTCGCGGTCAAGCGCGGCGACCGTGTTGTATCAGGCACGCCGGTGGTGACTCTCGAAAGCGCCGACGCAAAAATCGCCGTCGCCCAGGCAGATGCCGCGCTCGCCCAGGCGCAGGCGCAGCTGGCCGACCTGCAGATCGGCAAGCGGCCGGAGGAGATCGCGGTGCTGAAGGCCGAGGTCGACATGGCCAAGGCCCAGGCCACGGATGCCAAGCGCAAATACGACCGCGCCGCCGACCTGTTCAAGCGCGGTGCCGGCACGCAGGCCGACTACGACACCGCCGCCGCGACGCTGGAGACCGCCAATGCGCAGGTCGGCCAGGCGCAGGCCAACCTCGCCGTCGGCGGTCTGCCTGCGCGTCCCGAAACGATCAAGGCGGCAGACAATCAGGTCAAACAGGCGCAGTCGGCGTTGGAACAGGCTGAGTGGCGGCTATCGAAGCGCGTGCTGGCGGCACCCTCGCCCGGCCGCATCAATGACGTCATCCGCAATCCCGGCGACACCGCCGGTCCGACCGCGCCTGTCATTTCGATGTTGCCGGACGGTGCGGTAAAGCTCAGCGTCTATGTCCCGGAAAGTGCGTTCTCGTCGATCAAGGTCGGCACGCTGCTTGTCGTCCATTGCGACGGCTGCGGGCCGGAGGTGAAGGCGCGCGTCAGCTATGTCTCGCCCGACCCGGAATTCACCCCGCCGGTGATCTACTCGCTCGAGAACCGGCAGAAGCTGGTCTACCTCGTCGAGGCGCGGCCTGAGGGCAAGGCGCAAGCGCTGCAGCCGGGACAGATCGTCGATGTCGAGCTGGCGGCCTCCGCAAAATGAACGCCATCGACGTTCATGGCCTGGTCAAGCGTTTCGGCGACAAGACTGTCGTCGACCATGTGACGATGAAGGTGGCAGAGGGCGAGATCGTCGGCTTTCTCGGGCCCAACGGGTCCGGCAAGACGACGACCATCCGCATCATGTGCGGCCTGCTGACGCCCGACGAGGGCGAAGGTACGGTGCTGGGTTTCAACATCCGCACCGAGTCGCTCCGCATCAAGCGCGAAGTCGGCTACATGACGCAGAAATTCTCGTTCTACGAGGATTTGACGATCGGCGAGAATCTCGAATTCGTGGCGCGGCTCTACCGGCTGAAGCCGGTCGAGGAGCATGTGTCGAAAACGCTGGAAGAGCTTGGCCTGACGAGCCGCCGCAACCAGCTCGCCGGCACGCTGTCGGGCGGCTGGAAGCAGCGGCTGGCACTGGCCGCCTGCATCATGCACAAGCCGAAGCTGCTGCTGCTCGACGAGCCGACCGCCGGCGTCGATCCGAAGGCGCGGCGCGAATTCTGGGACGAGATCCACCGGCTGGCGAGCGGCGGTCTGACCGTGCTGGTGTCCACCCACTACATGGACGAAGCCGAGCGCTGCCACCGAATCAGCTACATCTCCTACGGCAAGATGCTGGCCACCGGCACGGTGGACGAGGTGGTGACGAATGCCGGTCTGACCACCTTCGTGCTGCAGGGACCGCGCCTCGACCAGGTCGCCGATGCACTCAGGGACCGGCCCGGCGTCGACCAGGTGGCGCCGTTCGGCGCGACGCTGCATGTCGTCGGCTCCGACAAGGCAAAGCTCGAAAAGGCGCTCGCCGATGTCGAGAAGGAGCACAAGGGTGTCAGCGTAAAACCCGGCGAGACCAGCCTCGAGGACGTCTTCATCCAGTTCATGTCCGGCTCGAAGGACAATATGGCATGAACAGCGTCTTCTCCTTCGCCAGGCTCGGTGCGCTGCTGATCAAGGAATTCATCCAGATGCGGCGCGACCGCATCACCTTCGCCATGATGCTGGGCGTGCCGCTTTTGCAGCTGGTGCTGTTCGGCTACGCCATCAACAACGATCCCAAAAGCCTGCCTGCCGCACTGGTGGCGACCAGCAACGACCCCTACACCCGCGCCATCGTCGCGGCTCTGCAGACGACCGGCTACTACCGCTTCGACCATGTCGCGCAAAGTGCCGAGCATGCTGAATTCCTGATGGCGCGCGGCGATGTCGCCTTCGTCGTCACCATCCCGGCCGATTTCGGCCGTCGGGTGGAGCGCGGCGACAATCCGCAGATCCTGATCGAGGCCGACGCAACCGACCCGGCCGCCGCCAGCGGCGCCATCTCGACGCTAAGCAAAGTGGCCAGCCAGGCGCTGCTTCGGGCGCAAGGCATGCAGGAGGCGGCGAGTGAGGCCGCCAGGGGCCAGCTCGATGTGGTGGTGCACCAGCGCTACAATCCGGAAGGCATCTCGCAATACAACATCGTGCCCGGCCTGCTCGGCGTCATCCTGCAGATGACCCTGGTGATGATGACCTCGATCGCGCTGACCCGCGAGACCGAGCGCGGCACTATGGAAAACCTGCTCGCCATGCCGTCCAGCCCGTTCGAGATCATGCTGGGCAAGGTGCTGCCCTATCTGGTGGTCGGCGGCGTCCAGGTGGTGGTGGTGCTGGCGGCGTCGAAGCTTCTGTTCGCCATTCCTTTCACCGGCTCGATGTCGCTGCTGCTTACAGCCGTATTGGTGTTCGTGCTGGCGCTGGTGCTGCTTGGCTACACCATCTCGACCATCGCCCGCACGCAGATGCAGGCGCTGCAGCTGACCTTCTTCTTCTTCTTGCCGTCGATCCTGCTGTCCGGCTTCATGTTCCCCTATCGCGGCATGCCGGGCTGGGCGCAGACCTTCGGCGAGATTTTTCCGCTGACGCATTTTCTGCGCATCACCCGCGCGGTGATGCTGAAGGGCGCCGAACTGCCGGCGGTTGCGGGCGAGATCGCCTGGCTGGTCGGGTTCGTGGCCCTGTTTGCCGGCGTCGCATTGGTGCGGTTCAGGCGCACGCTCGACTGAGCGTTCAGGAATTGAGCGATGGCGGACCGCTGACGAACGGACTGCCCCTGACATAGAACCGCAGCGGGCGGTCCGCATCCTTCGTGATGCCGATGCGGATGCCTTGGCCGATGTCGCCGGGCTCGTGCTCGTCGGCTGCCAGCCATAGCGGGCCTTGGCGGCACAGATCGAGGCCGTCCAGCGAACGGTCGATCCGCAATGCCTGGGCGAGCCGCCCCGGCCCGCGCGCCAGGTCGCGCAGGCGCTCCACGCCCCGGTTCAGCCGCATGATGGCGATGCCTTCGAGCGGCTCCAGCGCCCGGATCAGCACGCCGGTGCCGGTGCCCGGCCCCTCGCTCGAGACATTGAGCATCCAGGAGACCCCATAGGCGAGGTAGACGTAGGCGTGTCCGGGCCCGAGGAACAGCGAACGGTTGCGCGGCGTCATGCCGCGATAGCCGTGCCCGGCGGCGTCGCCGGTGACATAGGCCTCGGTCTCGACGATACGGCCGCTGACGATGCCTTCCGGCAGCTCCCGCACCACGAGCTTGCCGATGAGATAGCGGGCGAGATCGGCCGTATCATCAGGCAGTTCGGCACGATCGAGCGGATGGTGGCCGGTCATGCTACCGCCGCCGTGTTTCAAGGTATCCGTTCGACCCATTGCGCGCGCGACTGCCCCGGCTCGAACGGATCGCCGAAATACTGGGTCTCGCGAACCACCTAGCCATCGACGAACTCCATGATGCTCACCGTATAGGACGGAATCCCGTCATAGGTCAGTACATATTCGGTGATCCAGAGGTCGCCTGACCCGGTGATCCGCCGCACGGCAAAGCGCTTCCGGTTGGGCTGCGTGGCGCGCGACGACTGGATGTTGTGCCGTCCGCTGATGCGCTCGCCTGATTGCGGATAATCGAGCACCGCGTCCTCGCGATAGATCTGATGCTCCGTCTCCAGATCATTGGCATCGGAGGCAGCCCAATGGCGATCGAGAGCCGCCCTTATCTCAGCGTCTGCCATATCGGTTCTCAGGCCGCGGCCATGATCTCGGCATAGGTGGTGAAATCGACATTGCCGCCTGACAGCACGACGGCGACGCATTTGCCCGACAGTTCGATCTCGCCTGACGAGAGCGCCGCCAGCGCCACGCAGCCGCCGGGTTCGACCACCAGCTTGAGATGGGCCATGGCGTCGCGCACCGCCTGTGCGGCCGCCTTGTCGGAGACGGCGATGGCGCCGGCGAGGTTCTTGCGGTTGATCTCGAAGGTGATGGCACCGGGCTCTGCGGTGAGGATGGCATCGCAGATCGAACTGTGGCCGGGCTCGTTAGAAACCCTTTTTCCCTCGATCAGCGAGCGGCGGGTGTCGTCGAAATGCTCGGGCTCAACGGCCCAGACTGCTGTGGCCGGCGAGGCATCCTTGACGGCGATCGAAATGCCGCTCGTCAGGCCGCCGCCTCCACAGGGAATGACGACCGCATCGAGGCTGACGCCGAGCGCTTTTGCCTGGCGCATCAGTTCGAGACCGATCGTGCCCTGGCCGGCGATGATGGCCGGATCGTCGAAAGGAGGCACCAGCACCATGCCCTTGTCCATGTAGGGTCGCACCACCGTCATGCGGTCGTCGCGAAAGCGGTCGAACGGCACCACTTCGGCGCCCATCTTGCGGACATTGGCGATCTTCATCGCCGGCGCGTCGGCCGGCATGGCAATGACCGCCTTGACGCCGAACATGGCAGCCGCCGCGGCGACGCCCTGAGCATGGTTGCCTGAGGAGAAGGCGACGACGCCGCGGCTGCGCTCTTCTTCGCTCAGCGAAGACAGTTTGTTGTAGGCGCCGCGGAATTTGAACGAGCCGGTGCGCTGCAGCGTCTCCGGCTTGAACAGGATGCGGCCGCCGAAGCGTTTGTTGAGTTCCAGCGATTCGATCAAGGTCGTTTCGGCGATCAGGCCGGAGAGCCGCGCGGCGGCGGCATGGATGTCGGCGATCCCGGGAAGCGTGGTCATGGCGAAGTCCTGAAAGGGATGAGATCGGCGCATGGTGCACGCAAAGGCAGGCCACGCACCAATGAAAAAATGTGACCGTTACAAAGTTTGGCGGGCATGAGCGGCGACGAGGGTCAAACTGGCCCACCTCTCCCGCCTTTATCAGCTGGGCCGTATCGGCTAAGGGCGGGGGAGCAGAATCCCGGACCGCCAGACATGACCGCCAAGCCAAAACCCCTGTTTCTCGGTATCGACACCGGTGGCACCTATACCGATGCCGTGCTGTGGTCGGAACAAGGCGGGCCAAAAGGCAAGGTGCTGGCCAAGGCCAAGGCGCTGACCACGCGGCACGATCTTGCTGTCGGCATTTCCGGCGCGGTCGATGCGGTGCTGGGAAAATCCGCCACCGATCCGGCCGCTATCAAACTCGTGTCGATGTCGACGACGCTCGCCACCAATGCGCTGGTCGAGGGCCAGGGTGGGCGTGTGGCGCTCATCATGATCGGCTTTACCGGGGCCGACCTTGCGCGCGACGGGCTGAAGACGGCGCTCGGCACCGATCCGGTGGTGTTTTGTCCGGGCGGCCATGACGTGCACGGCAATGCGGCCAAGCTCGATCTGTCGGGGCTGGAAGCAGCACTCCCTGAACTCGGCGCCTCGGTGTCGGGCTTTGCCGTCTGCGCCTATTTCGCCACCCGCAACCCGGCGCATGAACTCGCCGCGCGCGACCTCATCCGCGAAAAGACCGGCCTGCCGGTGACCGCCAGCCATGAATTGTCGGCCAAGCTCGGCGGTCCGCGTCGCGCGCTCACCACCTTGCTCAACGCCAGGCTGATCTCGATGATCGACCGGCTGGTGGCGGCAACCGAAGGATTTTTGGAAGCCCGCAACATCGCAGCGCCCCTGATGGTGGTGCGCGGCGATGGCGCGCTGGTTTCGGCGGCGTTTGCCCGCCAGCGGCCGATCGAGACCATCCTCTCCGGCCCGGCCGCCAGCCTGGTCGGCGCCCGCCACATGACGGGCCTGGACAACGCCATGGTGTCCGACATTGGCGGCACCACCACCGATGTCGCCGTGCTCGACGGCGGCCGTCCTCGGCTCGATCCCGAAGGCGCCACTGTCGGCGGCTTCCGCACCATGGTCGAGGCGGTCGCCATGCGCACCTTCGGCCTCGGCGGCGATTCCGAAGTGGCGCTGGAAGATGGCGCGCTCAACCCGAAAATCCTGCTCGGGCCGCGCCGCCTGGTGCCGCTGGCGCTGGCCGGCATGATGCATGGTGCTTCAGTGACATCGGAGCTCGAGCGCCAGCTCAGGGCGCCCAACCCCGGCCGCATGGACAGCCGCTTTGCGTTGCGCACCGGCGTGCCGGACAGGCTCGCCGCCGGCCTGACCGCGCCCGAGGCGAAACTGTATGAACTGATTGGTGCCGTGCCGCTCGCCATCGACAGGCTGCTCACCTCGAACGCCCAGAACGCCACGCTGAACCGGCTGGTCTCGCGCGGTCTTGTGCATATCTCGGGCTTCACCCCCTCGGACGCCGCCCATGTGCTCGGCAAGCAGGCCAACTGGGACCCGCTTGCGGCCCGGCTCGGCGCCGAACTGTTTGCCCGCAAGCGTGATGGGCGAGGCCAGAACATCGCGCCGTCTCCAGAGGTGATTTCCGAACGGGTGCTGCTGACGCTCACGCGCTGGTCGGCCGAATACATTCTGGAGACAGCCTTTGCCGAGGATGGGCTGGATGGCGCCGCCACCGTCGCGCACGCGCTGGTGCAGCGCGCCGTCGATTCCCATCCCGGCATCGCAAGGCTCAGCGTCGCGCTCGATCGTCCGGTCATTGGCCTCGGCGCCTCGGCGCCGCTGCACTATGCCGGCTTGGCCGAGCTGGTCGGTAATGAGTGCGTGGTGCCGGAGGATACCGACGTCGCCAACGCGCTCGGCGCCGTCGTCGGCCAGGTCCGCGTCTCGGCCGAAGCCCGCGTCAGCCAGCCCAAGGAAGGTTTGTTCCGGGTCGCGTCGGGGCAAACGGTGCGCGACTTCACCGACGAGGCCAAGGCGATCGCGGCAGCGGAGGCTGATGTGCGGGCGATCGTAGCCGCGCGCGCGAAGGATGCCGGCACGGATAATGCCGAGATCGACGTTTCGACCGAGTTCAAGGTGTCTACGGTTGAGGCCCAACGGATGTTTATCGAAGCGCATGTGGTGGCGGTTGCATCGGGTCGGCCGAGGATCGCGGTTTAGGGTAATCTCCCCACGAGGGGGGAGATCAGCAGCTTCAAATTCCCCGCCTTCACCCTAAGCTGAATTGACCCTTCACCCCTGACATGCCAAAGGCCGCAAAGCCTTTCATCTGGAGAAGCCCTGATGACCGATCGCGTCGAGATCGCCGGATTGCGGATTGCCCGCGAACTGCATGACTTTGTCGGCGAAGCGCTGCCGGGTACCGGCATTGCCGCCGACGCCTTCTGGAACGGCTTTTCGGCTATCGTCCATGATCTCGCGCCGAAGAACCGGGCGTTGTTGGCCAAACGCGACGCCATGCAGGAACAGATCGACGCCTGGCACCGCGCCAATGGCGCGCCCATCGATATGGAGGCCTACAAAAGCTTCTTGCGTGAGATCGGCTATCTCGTGCCCGAAGGGCCGGCCTTCTCCGTGACGACCGACAATGTCGACCCCGAGATCGCCAGCGTTGCCGGGCCGCAGCTGGTGGTGCCGGTGATGAATGCGCGTTATGCGATCAACGCCGCCAATGCTCGCTGGGGCTCGCTCTACGATGCGCTCTACGGAACCGACGCCATTGCCGAGACCGGTGGCGCCGAGAAGGGCAAAAGCTTCAACCCCGTGCGCGGCGCCAAGGTGGTTGCCTGGGCGAAGAGTTTTCTGGACGAGTCCGTGCCGCTCACCTCGGGCAAATGGGCCGGCGTGAACGGGCTGACGGTTTCGGGTGGCACCTTGCGGCTCGGCGCTGGCGCCGGCGGCACCACGCTGGCCAACCCGAAACAATTTGCCGGCTATCGCGGCGACGGTGCCAACCCGGAAGCCATCCTGCTGGTCCAGAACGGCCTGCACATCGAGATCCTCATCGACCGCACCAACCAGATCGGCCGCACCGACCCGGCCGGCATTGCCGACGTGATCCTGGAATCGGCGCTGACCACCATCCAGGACTGCGAGGATTCGGTCGCGGCGGTGGATGCCGAGGACAAGGTCATCGTCTACCGCAACTGGCTCGGCCTGATGAAGGGCGATCTGGCGGAGGAAATCAGCAAGGGCGGCAAAACCTTCACGCGCAAGCTCAATCCGGACCGCGCCTGGACCGCGCCCAGTGGTGGCGCGCTGAGCTTGCCTGGCCGCTCGCTGATGCTGGTGCGAAACGTCGGTCACCTCATGACCAATCCGGCCATCCTCGACCGCGATGGCAACGAGGTGCCGGAAGGCATCTTGGATGCGGCGATGACGGCGCTGATCGCGCTGCACGATGTCGGCGCCAACGGGCGTCGGATGAATTCCCGCGCGGGCTCAATGTATGTGGTGAAGCCGAAGATGCATGGGCCGGAGGAAGTCGCCTTCGCAGTCGAGATTTTCGACCGCGTCGAAGCGCTGCTCGGTATGGCGGCAAACACCATCAAGATGGGCATCATGGACGAGGAGCGGCGCACCACCGTCAACCTCAAGGAGGCGATCCGCGCGGCGAAGGAGCGCGTCGTGTTCATCAACACCGGCTTCCTCGACCGCACCGGCGACGAGATCCACACCTCGATGGAAGCCGGGCCGATGATCCGCAAGGGCGACATGAAGCAGGCCGCCTGGATCTCCGCCTATGAGGCGTGGAATGTCGACATCGGGCTCGAATGCGGGCTCGCCGGTCATGCCCAGATCGGCAAGGGCATGTGGGCGATGCCGGATCTGATGGCGGCGATGCTGGAACAGAAGATCGCGCATCCCAAGGCCGGCGCCAACACCGCCTGGGTGCCGTCGACGACAGCGGCGACGCTGCACGCCACGCACTATCACAAGGTCGATGTCCACGCCGTCCAAGCGGCGCTGAAGAGCCGGCCGAAGGCGAAGCTCGATGATATATTGTCGGTGCCGGTGGCGGTGCGGCCGAACTGGACCCCCGACGAGATCCAGCGCGAGCTCGACAACAATGCGCAAGGCATTCTGGGCTATGTCGTGCGCTGGATCGACCAGGGCGTCGGCTGCTCGAAAGTGCCCGACATCAACGATGTCGGCCTGATGGAAGACCGCGCCACGCTGCGCATCTCCTCGCAGCACATCGCCAACTGGCTGCACCACAAGGTGTGCTCGCAGATCCAGGTGATGGATTCGCTGCGGCGCATGGCAGCGATCGTCGACCTCCAAAATGTCGGCGACCCGCTCTACCGCCCGATGGCCGCCGATTTCGACAATTCCATAGCCTTCCAGGCCGCCTGCGACCTGGTGTTTAGAGGCCGCGAACAGCCGAACGGCTATACGGAGCCGGTGCTGCACGCGCGGAGGCTGGAGCTGAAGGCGAAAGAGCGGGCGAATTAGCGCCTGCGTTTCCCTCCCCCTCGAGGGGAGGGTGGCCCGAAGGGCCGGGTGGGGTCCTGCGTGAAGTGCGGCGACTCCCTTCGGACGACACTACAAGCAATGTCATTGCAGAGGCCCCTTCTCGGCTCGGCTCCAAAAAGATCGACCATTCTTCGGCGACCCCCACCCTGCCGCTTCGGGGCCACCTTCCCCTCAAGGAGGAGCGTTACGCCGCCTGCGCTACCCGCTCCGACATCATGCGGTAGGAAATCGCCTCGGCCAGGTGAATTCGGCCGACGGTTTCGCTGGCGTCGAGGTCAGCCAGTGTGCGCGCCACTTTGAGCACGCGGTGATAGGCGCGCGCGGAAAAGCCGAGTTTCTCGCTGGCGTCTTTCAGCAGCGACAGGCCGGCGGCATCCGGCATCGCGATGTCCTCGATAACAGAAGGCGAGCAATGGGCGTTGGTGGTGGCGCTGGTCACGCCCAGCCGCTCGAAACGTTCGCGCTGGATGGTGCGGGCGCGCGCCACGCGCTGGGCAACGGCGGCACTTTTCTCCGCTCGGTCGGGCCGGATCAGGTCGGCGGCCGAGACCGCCGGTACCTCGATCCTGAGATCGATGCGGTCGAGCAGCGGGCCGGAAATGCGCGCCTGGTAGTCGGTGCGGCAGCGCTCACCGCGCAGGCAGCGATAGCCGGGCTCGCCGGCCATGCCGCAACGGCACGGGTTCATCGCCGCCACCAGCTGGATGCGCGCTGGATAGGTGACGCGGTGGTTGGCGCGCGCGATCATGCAGTCGCCGGTCTCCAGTGGCTGGCGCAGCGCATCCAAGGTCTGCGGCGTGAATTCGGGAAACTCGTCGAGGAACAGGACGCCGTTATGGGCAAGCGATACTTCGCCCGGCCGCGCCCTGATGCCGCCGCCGACCATTGCCGCCATCGAAGCCGAATGGTGCGGGGCGCGGAACGGCCGCCGGTCGGTGAGCTTGCCTTCGCCGAGCTCGCCGGCCACCGAGGCGATCATCGAGACTTCAAGAAGTTCCTTGGGCGCCAGTGGCGGCAGAATTGAAGGCAGCCTCTGCGCCAGCATCGATTTTCCCGAGCCGGGAGGCCCGACCATCAACAGATTGTGGCCGCCGGCCGCCGCCACTTCCAGCGCCCGCTTGGCGCTTTCCTGGCCCTTGATGTCTGAAAGGTCGGGCAGGTCGCGGGCCGAGACATGGATGCCGGGCTCGGGCCGCGACAGCACCTGCGTGCCGCGAAAATGATTGGCGATGGCAATCAGGCTGCGCGGCGCCAATATGTCGAAATCCTTGCCCGCCCAGGCCGCTTCCGGCCCGCAGCCGAACGGGCAGATCAGGCCTTTTCCCTCGGCATTGGCGCCGATCGCCGCCGGCAGCGCACCGGCGACCGTGGCAATGGTGCCGTCGAGCGACAATTCTCCGAGCACGACATAGGAGGCCAGCATGTCGCCCGGAATGGCGCCAAGGGCGGCCATCAGGCCGAGCGCGATCGGCAGATCGTAATG
This sequence comes from Mesorhizobium sp. M0058, assembly GCF_040323095.1. NCBI lineage: Bacteria > Pseudomonadati > Pseudomonadota > Alphaproteobacteria > Hyphomicrobiales > Phyllobacteriaceae > Mesorhizobium > Mesorhizobium sp. M0058. The sequence continues at coordinate 67,600 of NZ_JAMYUQ010000012.1, read as the reverse complement.
GCTGCCTTCCTTGGGCAGATCGGCCGGAGCGAGGTTGACCGTCACCTTCTTCGACGGCATCGACAGCCCCGACGCATGCAGTGCCGCCTGCACGCGCTCGCGGCTTTCGGCCACCGCCTTGTCGGCCAGCCCGACGATCTGCATGCCGACCTTGCCCGGCGCGATCATCACCTGGACATCGACCGGTACGGCCTCGATGCCCTGGAAAGCAACCGTGCGAACCCGCGCCACCATCTTGCTCTGCCCCCGGATATCGGCTCGCCTCGGCCTTGTGGTTCAGACCGCGAGCGACGTCAGGACAAGACAACCATAGATTTCAGGCCAAGACAAGAACATTACAGGAACATGCATTCGTGGTGGTTGCAGCGCGCTGTGCCGGTTGCAAAAACGGAAGATGGTTGAGCAAAATGGAACGGCTGCTCCGCCTCCTCGACCGCGTTAACAAGGCGACTAGGCCCTTCGGCAATCTGAGGGTGTTGCTTCTAAACGGTGATGAAGGCATCGACCGAACCTGAAAGCGATCGATCGATCGCGACCTGCGGTGGAAGCCACTCCATGACAGGATATCTGAAAGGCCAAGGCAGGGCGATCCGGCGCGAAGAGCCGCTCTCCAGAAAAATCTCGTTTACAAGGTCTATGAACCGCCCGCGGTCTCGTTCGATTCGTTTCAAAGTTTGCGAACGAATGTAATCCCGGGGAATTCGTCGCTCCTTCAGCGCTAAGACAGCCTCCGCGATGGATCGAGGATCGGGTGGAACTGTAAGCGAATAGTCGTCATCCAGATAAAGGTCTCGGCCGCCATGGTTCGGCGTCGTGACCACTGGAAGCCCCGCGAGAAGATATTCCGTGCTTGCGAACATTGGTCCTTCCAGGTGAGAGAGACAGATTCCCACGGCTGCACGATTTAGATGCGTGTTCACCTGAGCCGGTGCCAATCGGACAGGCTTGCCGGTGCCGTCAAACTCGTTGATAAAGACGTGATGCGGCGCGAGCTCCCTATGCCGATTTATTCGCGCTCTTTCCGACTCCGTCGTGGAGGATCCGCTTGAATCTCGATAGAAGACAAATGCGCAACGCTGGATGCCAAGCGACAAGTCATGGCGCTTCCACGGAGCCAGCTGCGCATTGTAGATTGCATCAAATTCTACAGGGACGTCATCGAGAGGCCTGAATATGTGTTCGGAGGTTGTTGACGTCTTGTTGTGCAGGACGGCGGCCTCGCCGGACTGGTTCAACAGATCAGCCTCTGGCTGAGTGTTGGAAAGGAAGATTAGCGAGTGACGGGGGTTCTTGAGTCTATGCAGAACGGCATAGGTCCGGATGGTTTTGACGCTAGCACTGTTTTCGATGGACCAGGTTGGCGAGATGAGAAACCAGGCGCGGTGGCTGCGTGGACGGAAAGGCATATGACTTGCTAATCCGAGCGGCGTACCGGACATTCCCGAATAGGATATGAACGGATCGTCCGACAGCAAACTGGCCTGAAGAGCAGGTTGCGACTTCGCGGAAGGGTGCCCTTTTCTGAGGTTGTGGCCATGACGCAGCATGGCTCTGACAATCTCGAATTTGGTAGGAGGGCGATACCCGTGCTGTAGGGTCAACATGCGGCAATTGCGATCTTGAGTGCGGAGAAAAACTCGCTTCGATAGAGAGAAATTTGGCAAAGAAACACCGCCAGTTGATCGACGGAATATCTCAGGCGATCAAATCTGGTGTACGGAGAAGCGCCTCTTGAAAGAAAACATCGTCCCAAGCGGAGCTGGTTCTCACATCGCGCTACCAACCGTATCCGTTTGCGTAGGCTGTTTCAATCAAGAGGCATTCATCGACACTGCGATCCGATCCGTAGCGGCGCAGACATACACTGCGTTCGAATGCGTGGTGGTCGATGATTTTTCGACCGACGGTTCCCGCCGAAGGATTGAAGAGTGTCTGTCCCAGCTTGGCGACAGTCGTTTCCGCTTTCTGCCCCGACTGCAAAATGGCGGGCAGTTGACAGCAATGATGACCGGGCTTGACGCGACAGCCGGGCCCCTGATCTCCTTTCTTGACGGTGACGATGCTTGGCATCCTGACTTCATAGAATGCCATGTGAGAGCGCATCTCAGCCAAACCCGTATCGCGGCAATGTCGAGCTCCGATGAGGTGGTGATAGATACGGCCGGCAACCTGCTTGCGGGCGGTCATCCCGTATTCCACCTGAACGACCCGCGATCGATGCCGAAAATGAGCGGCTACCTGCATGTCGACACCGAAGCTGACCCGACATTATTATTTATTGATCGGGGTACCGTGGGTTGGTTTTGGTCAACCACATCGGGGATGATGTTTCGTCGAGCTCCGCTTGAAATCATGCGTCCATCCGATCCGGACGAAATAAAGATATGTGCCGATGGTTATATGGCTCGTGCCGCCCATATGATCGGCGGAACCGTGAGGATTGGGCGGGCTCTTGGCAGTTATCGGCTTCACGGCGGCAATGGCTGGGCGGACGGGCGCATCCTGGGTACCGGAGTTGACCTCGGCAGGATGTCGCCTGATACTGAAATAGCGATACGGCGGGCACTGGCCAATCGTTGGTGCGAAGTGGCGCCGGGACTGGCGCATTTAATCTCCCGCCACTCAATGCGCAGGACCTTGGTCGACCTGATCGGACTGTCTGCGGCTTTTGCATTGCTGGAAAAGAACTCCGATGCGGGTTTTCTGCTGAAAGACTGGGCAACACCACAGCGAAAATTGCAGACCAGACTTATCGGTCTCCTTCCTCCGAAACTGAGGCCTCGGCGCTTCCGGGACATAGTTTGATTTGATGAGCCGCTTGCTCGGCAGTCTTACCCGATAAAGAGCATCTTTCGATGCTTCTCTGGACCCACCAAAGTCCTCCGTAGCAACGCACACTACGCGGCCAAATTCCGCCGCTTCGCCTCTACCGCGTCCCAGAACAGGCTGGCGATATCCGCGCCGCCAAAGCGTTGCACTTCGCGCACGCCGGTTGGCGAGGTCACGTTGATCTCCGTCATGTAGTCGCCGATCACGTCGATGCCGACCAGGATGAAGCCGCGCTCTTTCAGCGACGGGCCGATGCGGGCGCAAATCTCGCGTTCGCGCTCCGTCAGCTCAGTCTTTTCGGCGCGGCCGCCGACATGCATGTTGGAGCGAGAATCGTGGTCGGCCGGCACGCGGTTGATGGCGCCGACCGCCTCGCCGTCGATCAGGATGATGCGCTTGTCGCCCTTGCGCACATCCTTCAGATAGCGCTGGACGATATACGGCTCGCGTGACAGCTGGGCGAACATTTCGAGCAGTGAGGCGAGGTTGCGATCGTCTTCCTTGAGATGGAAGATGCCGGCGCCGCCATTGCCATAGAGCGGCTTGACGATGATGTCGCCGAATTCCTTGCGGAAGGCCGCGACCTCCTGGGGATCCTTGGTGATCAGCGTTTCGGGCATCAGATCGGGGAATTCGGTGACGAAGATCTTTTCCGGGCTGTTGCGCACCCAGGCCGGGTCGTTGACGACCAATGTCTTCGGGTGAATGCGCTCCAGAATATGCGTGGTGGTGATGTAATTCATGTCGAAGGGCGGATCCTGGCGCAGCAGGATCACATCCATCTCCGACAGGTCGGTGCGCACCTTGTCGCCCAGCGTATAATGATTGCCCTTCTCGTCGCGGAGCTTCATCTCTTCGATGCGGGCAAACACCTTGCCGCCCAGCATCGACAGCCGGTCGGGCGTGTAGTGGAACAATTGGTGGCCGCGCCGCTGCGCCTCCAGCGACAGCGCAAAGGACGTGTCGCCGGCGATCGAGACGGTGGAGACATGGTCCATCTGGACGGCGATCTTCAGGGTCATCTTCTGGTCTCCAGCGGGTCGAGCAAGTCCAGGAAAAGTGCGTAGTGGTTTTCCGTCCGGAATTGCGGCAAGGCAAGTCGCCGATATACGGAACTTGGCGGCTTCTGCCAATCGCGCTTGCTTGGCCCAGACCTTTACCGGTCGAAGACCAGCCGGGAGTAACCGAGGAAGGACAGCGCCATGGCGACCGGCGAGGCGACGGCAAGTGCCGCCAGCGGCGGCATTGCCGGCAGCGCGAACAGGATGGCGCAGTAGACGAGATAGTTGACAATGCTGGTGGCGATGCCGACGCCGCCATAGCGCGCGCCCTCCTGCGCCACGCCGCGGCTCGACGGCGAAAAGGTCAGGTGCCGGTTGATCTGCCAGGTGACGCACAGCGCAAAGCCGATCGACAGGACACGGGCGACGAAGGGACCGAGCGGCGTCACCGCCAAGAACAGCCAGAGCGCCGCGGCATCGGCGACGAAACCAACGCCGCCGGCCAGGACGAAGCGGGCGAGCCGGCTCACGGCCTCAGGCGGCCCGGGGCGTCTTGCCCGGTTCGGCCTTCGCTGTTTCGCTCGTGCGTTCGCGCCGTTCGACCCGGCCCGACGGGACGGAGAGATAGAAAATGCGCTTCTGCTCGGCGCGTCCGCGCGATACCGAATCGAGGATCAGTCCGGTCACCATCGCAAGCATCGACAAGAGCAGCAGGCCGACCGACAGCACCCAGGTCGGCATGCGCGGCACGAGGCCGGTCTGGGCGAATTCGATCAGCACCGGCGTCATCAGGGTAAGGCTCGATGCCAGGAAGAAAATCGCGAAGGCGCCGAAGAAGCGCAGCGGCTGCGTCTCCTTCATCAGCATGGCGAACATCCACAGGATCCTGGCGCCGTCGCGATAGGTCGACAGCTTCGACGACGATCCCTCAGGCCGGCGGCCATAATCGAGCGCGATCTCGCTCACCGGCAGTTTCAGCTGCGAGGCATGCACCGACATTTCGGTCTCGATCTCGAAGCCGCCGGAAACGGCGGGAAAGCTCTTGACGAAGCGCCTCGAGAAGACGCGGTAGCCGGAGAAGATGTCGGTGAAGTCGGCGCCGAACAGCCGCTTGTAGAGGCTATTGAAGATGCGGTTGCCGAAGGCATGGCCGGAACGGCCGGCATCGTCGGTGACGCCGCGCCTGGTGCCCACCACCATGTCGCAGCGCTCGGTCTGCAGGATGTTGATCAGCAGCGAGGCATCTTCCGGCGCATAGGTGCCGTCGCCATCGGCCATCAGATAGATGTCCGCATCGATGTCGGCGAACATGCGCCGCACGACATTGCCCTTGCCCTGGCGCGGCTCGCGGACGACGATGGCGCCCGCTGCGCGCGCCTTGAGCGCGGTCAAATCCCTGGAATTGTTGTCATAGACATAGATGTCGGCCGATGGCAGCGTCTCGCGAAAGCGCCGCACCACCTCGGCGATGGTCAGTTCCTCATTGTAGCAAGGCAGGAGCACGGCAATGGCCGGCTCGTGGCGGACTTCGTGCGGCATTTCCGTCTCCCGACACCCGGCGGAGCCTCCGGCCGCGCTCATATGCGGACTCGCTCAGGCGACTTTACTATTTATTGAAGCTGTTAAGGCTAGGTTTAAGGCCGCAGTCTTTCCGACGAAGGTCATGATGATGAACGCAGCCAAGGCGGGTGCTTCCTCCTGGAAGTCCGATATGACGCTGGCGCTGCTTGCCATGCTGGTGGTGCTGGCCGTCAATGCCGCCACGGGATTTCGCGAATTGAGCAATGCCGGCGGCGACAATGACAGCCTGCTGCGGCTGGTCGAGGTTCGCGACATGCTGGCCGGCCAGGGCTGGTTCGACCTGCATCAGTACAGGATGGGGCCGGAAGGCGGTTTCGTCATGCACTGGTCGCGGCTGGTCGACGCACCGCTCGCCGCCATCATCCTCGCCGCCTCGGCGCTGACCGGCAGCATGGCCATGGCCGAAGTGATCGCACAGGTGCTGTGGCCGTCGCTGCTGTTTTGCCTGGCGGTGTTTTTTACAGCCCGTGCGGCACGCAGCTTCGCCGGCGTCGGCGCCGTGCTGCCCGCTATGGTCATCGGCGCGGCGGCGCTGCATTTCATCGGCATTTTCTTGCCGGGTGCGCTCGATCATCACAATGTCCAGCTGACGCTGACCATGGCCAGCCTCAGCCTGCTGCTCGAGGCGCCGACGCGTCGCTGGGCGGCCCTGACTTCCGGCCTGTGCGCGGCCCTGACGCTGGCCGTCGGCATGGAAACCGCGCCCTATGTCGCCACCATCGGCGCCTGCATCGCTTTGCTGTTCGTCGTCGATCCCGGCGGCGAACGCCGGATCGCCAGGGATTTCGGTCTCGGCTTTGCCGGGGTTTCAGCCCTCGTCTTCGTCACCACCATCCCGCCATCGGCCATGGGCCAGCCGCAGTGCGATGCCTTCTCGGCTGTGCAGTTCGTGGTGGCGGCAATCGCCGGACTGGGGCTTGCCGCCGTGACGTCGCTCACGGTGTCCAATGGCACGGCCAGCCGCCGCCTGATCTCGCTTAGCCTGCTCGCGCTTGGGCTGGGCGCCGTCATCGTGGCGCTGTTTCCGCAATGCCTTGCGGCTCCCTACGCAAACCTCGATCCGCGCCTCAAGGAATTGTGGCTCGATCACATCGACGAGGCGCAGTCGCTGTTCAGTATTGCCGTCAATGAGCCGGCGTCGCTGGCGGCGCGCTATGTCACGCCGCTGGTGGCGATCGCGCTGATGGCGCTTCGCCTGCGCGGACCATGGCGCCGCCAGGACATCCTCGTCGGCGCCTTGCTGGTCGGCGCCTTCATCGTCAGCGCCTGGCAGGTCCGCGGCTCGACATTCTCGATCGCCTTTGCCGTCATCCCGCTGTCGGCCTGGATCGCAAGCTGGCGCGAACGGGCGAGGATCAGCCCTGCGCGCAGCGTATCGCTGCGCATGGCGGCGGTCTGGCTGGTGTCGGTGAATGCCGTCTGGGCCGGCGCTGCCGCCGCGACGTCGAACGTATTCGAGGCCAGCAAGGTCTCGGTCGAGGCACAGGACACCGACAGCGATCCGTCCTGCGAGCGCAAGGCCTCCTTCGCGGCGTTGGCCCGGCTGCCGGACACCACGGTGCTTGCCATTTCCAATCTCGGCTCGCCCATCCTTGCATATTCCGGGCACCGCGTCTTTGCCGGCCCCTATCATCGCAACATCGCCGGCGATCTGCTTGCGCTCGATGCCTTCCTCGGATCGGCGGACCAGGCGGGGACGATCGCAGCGGCTCATCACGTCGGCCTGGTGGCGCTGTGCCGCGGCAGCGCCGAAAGCAAGGTGCTCGCCGCCAAGGCGCCGCAAGGCTTCCTGGCCGGGCTGATGCAGGGAAGCGTCCCCGATTGGCTCGAACCGGTGGCCGAAACGCGCGGAACCCCGGTCGAACTCTACCGCGTCCGCTAAAGCATCATTCGCCAGCGAAAAATCGATTTCGCGATACGCTTCCTAAACGCTTTGCTGCCAGTCTCAGCCTAAATTTCGGGCGTCACAAACAGGGATACCGATGCAAACGACGTTTGGCACCGGGCAGGCAAGCAGGGAAAACTCGGATCTGGCGTTCACCGATGCGCTGACCGGGCTTGGCAACCATCGCCGCTTCTTCGACAAGGTCGATCGCCTGATCAGCGACCGTGCAGACGATCCCGCGCCGTTCACGGTCGGCATTCTCGACCTCGACGGCTTCAAGCCGATCAACGATCTGTTCGGCCACAAGGCCGGCGACGACATATTGATCCAGGTGGCGATGCGGCTGCGCGCCTCGATGGACAGCCACTCCACCGTCTGCCGCATCGGTGCCGACGAATTCGCCTTCCTCTACCCGATGGTGTTCTCGGAGGAGGCGGCGGCCGAGAAGTCGCGCATGATGATCGAAATCCTGTCGGCGCCCTACGATGTCGGCGAACGCACCGCCAGGCTTTCGGCCTCGGTCGGCTGCTCGCTGTTTTATTCCGGCGACGAAACCACGGAAATCCTCGTCAACAAGGCCGAAACGGCGCTCTACCACGCCAAGCGTTCGGGCCGTGGCCGCGTCGTCGTCTACACCCGCGAAATGGAAGAGGCGGCCAAGCGCGTCACCCGCATCGAACAGGCGCTGCGCCGTGCCGTCTCGGCCGGTGAGGTCGAACCGCATTTCCAGCCCATCGTCGATTTGACCACCCGCCGCACCATCGGCTTCGAGACGCTGGCGCGCTGGACCGATCGCGACCTCGGCGTGGTGCCGCCGACCGTGTTCATCCCGATCGCCGAAGAGCGCGGCATCATCGGCCCGCTATCGCAGCTGGTGCTGCGCAAGGCGACCGAAGCGGCGCGCAGCTGGCCGAAGGACCTGTTCCTGTCCTTCAACCTGTCGCCCTCGCAGCTCGTCGACCAGAACACCGGCCTGCACATATTGTCGATCCTCGACCGCACCGGCTTCGATCCGCGACGGCTGGAGATCGAGATCACCGAAACCGGCCTGATGAACGATCCGGCCTCGGCCGAGAAGATCGTCGAGGACCTGCGTCGCGTCGGCATCCGAGTCTCGCTCGACGATTTCGGCACCGGCCAGTCCTCGCTCGGCCGCTTGCGCGAATTCCATTTCGACAAGCTCAAGATCGACCGCGCCTTCGTCTCCTCGATCCTCGACGACCGCCCGTCGGAACACATCATCCGCGCCATTCTGGCCATGTGCGAAGGGCTCGGCATGGATGTCGTCGCCGAAGGCATCGAGGAGGAGGCGCAGGCCGACCGCCTCGTCCAGTTCGGCTGCGCCGGCGGACAGGGCTATCTCTTCGGCAAACCGGTCGATGCCGACGCCACGCTCGGCTACCTCCGCGATTCCTACCGCGGCGCCCTCTACGCCAAGGCAGTCTGACCGGCGGTCTGGCCTGCGTCGAGCAGGTCAGCGGCGCGAGCCAAGATCGACTGTGGCCGCCATCTTGCGGCCTTTTGTCTGACATAAGCCAATCAAATCGCCGTTTTCGCCCTTGCTCCCCGGACTTGGCTGGATAGGATGCGCGCCGACCGGACCGGGAGATGAAGATATGATGCCATCGGCCGATTTTGCCGACCTCAGGGGAGCCTCGGTGCTGATCACCGGCGGCGGTTCCGGAATTGGTGCGGCACTGACCGAGGGCTTCGTTCGCCAAGGCGCCCATGTCGCCTTCATCGACATCGCCGATGGCCCAAGCACGCTGCTTGCCGACCGCGTCGAAAAAGAACTTGGCCGGCGACCGCTCTACCTCAAGACCGATTTGCGTGACGTCGAGGCGTTGCGCGCTTCGGCCGCCAAAGCGGCTGAGGCGCATGGCGACGTCACCGTGCTGGTCAACAATGCCGCATGGGACGAACGCCACGACGTCGCCGACGTTACCGTCGAGTTCTGGGACAACAATCTCGCCGTCAATCTGCGCCCGCATTTCTTCACCGCACAGGCGGTGGCGCCGGGCATGAAGCGGGCCGGCGGCGGGTCGATCATCAACTTCACCTCGACCTCCTATCTGATCAACCATCCTGATATGCCGGCCTACACCGCCGCCAAGGCCGGCATTCTGGGCCTCACCAAGGGGCTGGCCGGCAAGCTCGGCGTCGACGGCATTCGCGTCAACGCCGTTGCGCCGGGCTGGGTGATCACCGACCGGCAAAGGGAACTCTGGGTCACCGAGGAGAGGCTCGCCGCCCATGTCGCCAAGCAATGCATCAAGCAGGTCATGCAGCCCGACGACATCGTCGGCACGGTGCTGTTCCTGGCCTCCGACGCCTCGCGTATGCTGACGGCGCAGATGTTGATCGTCGACGGGGGTTTCCTGTGAGCCCGGTGAATCAAAATCCGGCAAAAGGCACGCCGGCAGTCGCCACCGTCGACTGGGGCACGACCCGCATGCGGGTCTGGCTGGTCGACGAGGCGGGCGGGGTGCTTGCCGAGCGTCGCGGCGATGATGGGTTGATCACCGCGCAGCAAAAAGGCTTTTCGACCATCCTCGAGGGCCATCTGGCGGCGCTCGGCGCACCTGACACACTGCCGGTCATCATCTGCGGCATGGCCGGCTCGCGCCAGGGTTGGCTGGAAGCGCCTTACGTCACCGTGCCGGCGCCGCTCAGTGCCATCCTCGCGGGGGCCGCCCGCATTCCCGGCCAGCGCCGCGACATCCGCATCGTGCCTGGCCTGGCGCAGCGCCTGGAAGATGCGCCGGACGTAATGCGCGGCGAGGAAACCCAGCTTGCCGGCGCCGGTTTGCCGGCAAAAGGTCGCCATCTCGTCTGCATGCCCGGCACCCATTCGAAATGGGTTCTGGTCGAAGACGGCGCGGTCGACGGCTTCTGCACCTGGCCGACCGGCGAGCTGTTTTCGGTGCTGGCCACTCACTCGATCCTGCGCCATTCGCTGGGCGAGAGCCCGAAGCCGGTCATTCCGGACAATCCGTTCTTCCAGGAATGGTGCCGCAAGGCTTTGGCCGAGGGCGGCGATGTCACCTCGCGGCTGTTCTCGATCCGCGCCGCCGGCCTGCTGCAGGACCTCAAGGCCGACGATGCCGCCGCTTGCCTGTCCGGCCTGCTGATCGGCGGCGAGATCGCCTCGGCGGGCCGCCGCTATGGCGAAAGCACCACCGCAATCGTGCTGGTCGCCTCGGGGTCGCTAGCAGCCCTCTACCGCCAGGCGCTCGACCTTGCAGGGCTTGCCGTCAGGACAGTCGACGCCGACGAGGCGGTGCGTGCCGGCCTTATCGAGGCAGCGCGGGAAAATGGCATGATCGCCAAATGACTCACCAGAGTGGAGTGACAGCGTGACCCAGACCGCCCCCTTCCCGAAGCTCAAGCGTGGTCTTATCGCCATTCTGCGCGGCCTCAAACCCAGCGAGGCGGTTGCCATCTGCCAGGCGCTGTTTGACGCCGGCATCGAAGCTATCGAGGTGCCGCTCAATTCGCCGGAGCCGTTTTCATCGATCGCCAGCATTGTCACCGCAGTGCCCAAGACAACGCTGGTCGGCGCCGGCACGGTGCTGACTTCAGCCGATGTCGACGCCCTGGCCAAGGCCGGCGGGAGGCTGCTGGTCAGCCCCAACATCGATGCCGAAGTCATGGCCCGCGCCATGCACCATGGCATGGTGACGATGCCAGGCGTGTTCACCCCCACCGAAGCTTTTCAGGCGATTAGGCTTGGGGCTTCGGCGCTCAAATTCTTCCCGGCAAGCGTGCTCGGGCCCAGCGGCATTTCGGCGATGCGGGCCGTGCTGCCGGCCGATACCGTGGTCGGCGCCGTCGGCGGCGTTTCCGACAAAGACTTTGCCGGCTACAAAGCCGCTGGGGTGACTGCTTTTGGTCTTGGCTCCAGCCTGTTCAAACCCGGCATGAGCGTCGACGAGGTGGCCTCGCGCGCGCAGGCGGCGGTGACGGCCTGGGATGCGGCCTTCGGCGGAGCGGCATGATGGACAAGGTTTCGGTTTTTTCGGACCATGTCTGTGAACTCGGCGAGGGGCCGAGCTACGATCCCGCCACCGACACGCTGTTCTGGTTCGACATCGTCAACGGGCTTTTGCTGGAGCAGGGTGTCACGTCCAGCGCGCGGAAGGTCCATGAGCTCGGCCAGATGGCCAGCGCCATCGCCATTATCGACGACAATCGCCAGCTCATCGCCACCGAGACCGGCCTGCATGTCCGCGACGTCTCGACCGGCAAGCTGACGCTGCATACGCCTATCGAGGCCGACAATGCGCTGACCCGCTCCAACGATTCGCGCGTCCACCCTTGTGGCGCCTTCTGGGTCGGCACGATGGGCAAGGGTGAGGAGAAGGGCGCGGGCGCCATCTACTGGTTCTTCAAGGGAGAATTGCGCACGCTTTACACCGGCATCACCGTGTCGAACTCGATCTGTTTCTCGCAGGATGGAACGATCGCCTACTACACCGATACCTCGACCGGCCTGTTGATGCGCGTCGCCTGCGATCCGGCAACGGGTCTGCCGATCGGCGAGTCCAAAGTGTTCGTCGACCATCGCTCGTCCAAGGGCTTTGTCGACGGCTCGGTCGTTGATCGCGACGGCGTGCTGTGGAACGCCGTCTGGGGCGGCAAGGCGGTCAAGGCCTATTCGCCAGATGGCACATTGTTGCGCGAAATTGCCGTGCCGGCGGGGCAGTCCTCGTGCCCGGCCTTTGTCGGGGCCAAGGCCGATCGGCTGGCGGTGACCTCGGCCTGGAAAGGCAAGGACGACAAGCAGCGCAAGCTCGACCCACAGGCCGGCATGACCTTCCTGCTCGACATCCCCGTCAACGGCCGCTTCGAGCCGCGCGTGGTCATCGCCTGAGCGTACCGGTTGTCGTGCAGGCGGCGGGCGCGGGTCGATTTCGCGCAAGCCGATCGCATTGGCCGTGCGATGGTGTGGCTGCATCACCGAGAAGCTTTGACCCATGCCGCGCCCGACCTTGATCCTCGTCCACGAGCCGGAAAAGGCCTGTTTCGACAGGCTGGTCGCCGACGGCTTTCCCGCCGAGCGCGCCTTGGAAATCTCGTCTTATCTGGCGCAGTCGACCGATCTCGCTCCTGAGTTCGATCAACTGGCGACCGCTTGTGAAAAGCGCGGCCTCGCCTTTATGCCGGTTGCACTCGACGATGCGGCAAGCGCGCTGGCGAAGGCCGATCCCGCAACCACGCTGGTCTGGACGCTGACCGACGGCATTGCCTATTTCCGCGGTGCTGCAGCGCCCGCACTTGCCAGGCTGAATGGGCTTAGAACCATCGGAGCCGACGATGCGCTGTTCGCGATTTGCCAGGACAAGTTCCGTTCCGGCGCCGTGCTTTGCGCGCTCGGCCTGCCGGCGCCGCAGGCAGGCCTGGCCCGCGACGGCCGCTGGCTGGCCGACCCGCCAGCTTCGGAAGCCGGCTGGTTCGTCAAGCCGAACCGGCTCGGCTCCAAGGTAGGCATCTGGCCGGATTCACGCTGCAACGACCTGGCCCATGCGCTGGAGCTTAGCCGGCGGGTCTATGCCGCTTATCGCGACGATGTCGTCGTCCAGCCCTATGTCGGCGGTCGCAATGTCCGCGCCAGCTTCCTTGGGCTGCAAACGGATGCCGGGGCGGAAGCGCTCGGCGTTGCATTCGTCGACTCCGGCGGCGATTTCCAGACCATGGCGGACTCGATGGCGCTTTACGGCGACACCGGCGAGGCCGCCAAGGCGGCTGGACTATACAGCGAGCCGGTGCTGGAGGCGGTTGCCGACACCCAGCCGGCAGCCGCGGCAACCATCCGCCGCATCGCCGAGCGGCTGGTCAGCGGGCTCGGCCTGCGAGACGTGTTTTCCCTCGATTTCAGGGTCGAGGCTAACGACCATGTCCACCTCATCGAGTTCGAGGTCTGTCCCGGCCTGCCCTGCTTCGATTTCCGCGCCTATTGCCTGATGCAATGGGGCATGACGCTGGCCGATGCGGTTGCCGAGACGGCGGCGAACCGACTGAACCGACAGGCGATCTGAACGGTCGAGGGACCAGCGCGACCTACCGCGCCTTGACGGCTTTTGCTCCACCTTTAGTGTCGCGGGACAGTCCTCAGGCAAGGCCGCGCGATGAGCACACCAGCAAGCTCCCTCCACCATCACATCAGGCGCATGGCCGGGCGCGATCCGCACGAGGCGCATCGCGTCGCCACGCCGCTCGAGCTGCTGTTCGATCTGACCTTCGTCACCGCCTTCAGCCTTGCCTCGTCGCAACTGGCGCATGCCTTGGCCGAGGGCCACTACGCGGCGGCGCTGATCGGCTTCGGCTTTGCCAGCTTCGCCATCTGCTGGGCGTGGATCAATTTCTCCTGGTTTTCCTCCGCCTATGACACCGACGATTGGATCTTCCGCCTCGTCACCATGGTGCAGATGATCGGCGTGCTGGTGCTGGCCATCGGCCTGCCGCGCATGTTCGCCTCGATCGAGCATGGCGAACACCTCAACAATTCGGTGATGGTGCTGGGCTACGTCATCATGCGCGTCGCCATGATCTTCCAATGGCTGCGCGCGGCGCGGCAGGACCCTGGGCGGCGGCGTGCCTGCCTGACCTACGCCGTCGCCATTGCGATCGCCCAGATCGGCTGGGTGGTGCAGATACTGGTCGATTTCTCGCTGGAGACCAGCCTGGCTTTCGGCGCCATCCTGGTTCTCATCGAGCTTGCCGGGCCGGCGATCGCCGAGCGCAGGGATGGCGGCACGCCCTGGCACGCGCACCACGTCGCCGAGCGCTACAGCCTGTTCGCCATCATCGCGCTGGGCGAAGGGGTGGTCGGCACGCTGGCGACGCTGTCGGCCGTGGTCGAGGAGCAGGGCTGGAACCTCGATGCCGCCTTGATCGGCATTGCCGGAATGGGTCTCACCTTCGGCATGTGGTGGGTCTATTACATGCTGCCCTCGGGGACGGTGCTGCACCAGCACCGCAATCGCTCTTTTATCTGGGGCTATGGCCAGATGCTGATCGTCGCTGCCATCGTCGCCACCGGCGCCGGGCTGCATGTCGCGGCCTATTTCATCGAGCACAAGACCCATATCGGCCCGGTGGCGACGCTGCTGTCAGTTGCCATTCCGCTAGGCGTGTTCCTGGGGGCGATCTACGCGCTGTATTATTATCTCGTCCAGCGCTTCGATCCCCTCCATGTCTGGCTGCTGGCGGGAACGGCTGCGCTCGTCGCACTTGCCATCATCGCCGCCCTTGCCGGCGTCGACATGGCGGTCTGCCTCATCTTACTGACGCTAGCGCCGGCCGTCACCGTTGTCGGCTATGAGCTGTCGGGGCACCGCCATCGACTGGAGGTGCTGGCGCAGGAGGAAGCGCCGCACTGAGCAGAGCAGCTTCGCGCGTCAGATACCCTCGACCAGCACGATCTCCCCATCGGCTACTTTCTGACGGATGGCGACGGCGCGCTGGTACTCCGGCGAGTGGTAGCAATCGTGCGCCGCGCTGAGCGATTCGAACTCGATAATGACATTGCGGGCGCGGCCAGCCCCCTCGGCCTTTTCATGCTCACCGCCACGGGCAAGGAACTTCACGTCGAAACGGTCGAAAGCGAGCTTGGCGGCAGCGACATAGTCCTTGTAGCCTTCGGCGTCGCGCACATCGACGCGGGCTATCCAGTATCCCTTGGGCATTTTCTTCTCCTCGTTACGCGGCGCGCATCTCTTCCAGTATGGCTTCCGCCGCCGCGCGCCTGTCGCTTGCCGCCACGATCGGCCTGCCGACCACGAGATGGCTGGAGCCGTTGCGGATCGCCTGGCCGGGCGTCACCACGCGTTTCTGGTCGCCATGGTCGCTGCCCTTGGGCCGTATCCCCGGCGTCACCACCGCCAGGTCGGGTCCGACGATGCGGCGCACCGCTTCCGCCTCCTCGGCCGAGCAGACGACGCCGCCCATGCCGGCATGCAGCGCCTGTTCGGCGCGTCTCAGCACCAGCGTGTGCGGGTCGTATTCATAGCCGGCGTCGATCACGTCCTGCTCGTCCATCGAGGTCAGCACGCTGACCGCCAGCAGGCAGAGGTCGCTGCCCCTGGCGGCCTCCACCGCGGCTCGCATCGCCTTGGGATAGGCGTGGATGGTCAGCATGGTCATGCCCATGCGCACGATGTTCTCGACACCCTTCGCCACGGTGTGGTCGATGTCGAGCAGCTTCATGTCGAGGAAGATTTTCGTGCCGCCGCTGGCCAACTCCCTGGCGAAGTCGAGCCCGCCGGCGAAGGCCAGCTGATAGCCGATCTTGTAGAAGGAGACAACGCCGTCGAGCTCCTGCACCGCCTGTTCGGCCTCTTTCACCGTCGGCACGTCGAGGCCGACGATCAGCCTGTCTCTCATCGTATGGGCCTGCATGGCTGTGGAAATCATGCCCCGGTCCGGGTCGACAGCATGCGCGAGGTTTCGATCAGCGTGCGGCATAGGTGCTCCATCGATTTGGTCAGTCTCTCATCCCTGAAATTGCCGTCGCCGTCGAAGGCACTGCCGCCATCGGATACCGAGCATTCCGGCGTCACCATCTCCAGCTGGCAGCGCACCAGCACGGCGCGCAGATGGTTGATGCAGCGGATCCCGGCGAAATGTCCGTTCGAAGACGAGCACAGGCCGGCGACCTTGCCGACAAATGGCCTCACCGGCCAGCCGCCATCGAGGCGCACCCGGCTTACCCAGTCGATCGTGTTCTTGAGCAGTGGCGGGATCGAGCCATTATATTCCGGCGTCGCGATCAGCAGCCCGTCATGGGCGGCGATCAGCCGGCCGAGCTTCACGGCGTTGTCGGGAACGCCTTTTTCCTTTTCGAGGTCCTCGTCGATGATCGGCAGCGGATAGTCGGCCAGCGAAATGCGTGTCACCTCGGCGCCTTGCATGGCCAGCTCCTTCTGCGCCACATCGGCGGTCCTGCCGCTGAAGGCGCCGCTGCGCACCGAGCCGGCGAAGACGAGGATTTTCGCGATCACAGCCATTGGCCACTCTTGTTCCCGGACAGGTACAGCCAGAGGCTGCGCAAATCAACGCACTGGCTCAAAAAACGGAAACGATCGGGGGCCAAGCGCGCGAAGGTGTGCCGAGCAGCTGGGCTATTGCTAGTGGGTGACCGCAATTCTTGCACTCAGCGCGATGAGTGCAACTCCGAGCAAGGCATCTATCGGCCTGCGGACGCTGCCATATACCGACCGAACCCTTCTTGTGGAGAACATTAGCGCGACAAGCCCAAACCACGCCATCGCGACCAGCCCGATTATGGCCAGCGACACTGCCTGGACCCAGATCGGAGCCTGCATCGGCAATACCGATATGAACAGGCTCGCGAAGAACGCGGCCGTCTTCGGATTTGTAATTCCGACAACGAATCCGCTTCGCCAAGGAGCCGTAGTCTCTGCGCCACCGACGGCCAGCGGTGGCCGCGCCTGCCAAGCCGACAAAAGGATCTTGCTGCCCAGGTAACCGAGATACACGGCACCGGCGATCCGGACGGCAAGGTGAGCCCATGCAATCTGCGTCAGTACGAGGCCCAGGCCACACATCGCGAGAGCCGCCCACACCATGATCGCTGCGGCAATGCCAAGCGCCACATGGAACCCCGCGCGACGGCTGATCAGCGCATGGGAAGTCACGGCTACGAAATCGGGTCCTGGGCTCATGGCGCCGAGCAGGAAGACCGAAGCAAGGGTCAGGAATTGCGGAAGGTAGCTCATGCGATACTCCAGTTTCAGTCTCGTCGTACCCCACGCCTGCATGCCGGAGAGGCCAGTAAAGCCGCTCGCCGATTTCGAGGGTCGTTTCCCTCACCTTCACAAAACCTACAGCGCTCTTTAATATGAGCGAAATGAAAGATATTTCGGCAGCCATGAACAAAGCTAATATCAACATCACGATGGTGCGCGTCCTGACATCGCTCAGCGAGACGCGCAGCTTCACCAAAACCGCCGAGCGGCTCTGTCTTTCTCAATCGGCCATAAGCCATGCAATGAAGGCGCTGGAGGAGATCGTTGGCGCGCCCCTCGTCATACGTGATCGGCGCGGTGTCGCTTTCACCGCAACCGGCGAGGCGGCTTTGGACGCGGCGCGCGCCGCTTTGCATGCTTTAGGCCGTCTTGTCGGCCTACGGGAACACTCCATCAAAGGCAGAGTACGGCTCGCGCTGGTCAGCAGCGCCTCGGTAAAGATTGCTCCATATGCGTTGAACATTACTTCCGTCCGGCACCCGGAGCTTGCTGTCGAACTGCTCTTGGGCACGGATACCGAGGTGGCGGAGTGGGTCGATCGCGGTGCCGCCGATATTGGACTGTCCTACATCGCCGGCAATTGCCAAGCCGAGGAACTTGTCGACGACGAACTCTTTGTGGCGTCATCGCAAAAGAACTCAGTCCAAGGGGGGTCATTTCCGATCCGCGCTCTCGACGGCCAGCCATTCATCATGTCGAGCGGCGGCTGCGGACCAATGCTTGCCGAATTGTTCCAGGATTTTGGCGTTGCGCCAGTTGTCATCCTGTCGGCGAGCGATATGGCGGCGCTGCTTGCTCTGGTTGGGGCCGGGCGCGGTTTGTCGATTGCGCCAGGCCTGGCGTTTCCGGCCGATTGGCAGCGAACCGTCGCGAGGCGTCCTCTTGAGCCGCGTGCGCGTCGGCCTCTGCTGCTTCTGTTCTCCAGCAGCGCCGAAGCAACGGCCGTGCGGGCCATGTGCGCGGCGATCAGAGAGGTCGCCACGAGTTTGCGAGGCGGATAACAGTCAAGGATGTGGATCGACCCTCAATCGAGCTTCCTTCGGGAGACGTCGATCCTCTACAAGGCGCCAGAGACTTCTCCCGCCCCCAATACCAGCTAATGCGCTTCGCGCCGGTAGATCCACAGCTGCGTCGGCGGGATGTTGCGGAAGATGAAGTCGAAATGCTTGACCGTGTAATTGCCGCGGCCGGGCGGGATCGGCGACAACGGCCCATAGGTCAGCTGCACGATCGGCCGTCCAACCGGGATGCGGTCTAGCAGGCTTTCAATATAGGCGATCCGCTGTGCGACCGGAAAATTGAGCAGCGGCACGCCGGAGACGACGGAATCGAAAACCATCCCGCTCTTCTCGCCAAGCGTGGCGTTGAGATTGAAGGCATCGCCCTCGATGACGTTGACGCCGGGATAGAGCTGGCGCAGATGGCGCACGAAATCGGTGGAATATTCGACCGCGTACAGGTTTTCGGGCTTAACGCCCTGGGCGAGGATTGCACGGGTGATGACGCCTGTGCCGGGTCCGACTTCAAGCACCGGCAGGCCGGACTTCGGATTGACGATGGAAGCCATCTTGCGGGCGGTGATAGAGCTTGTCGGCACGATCGAACCGACCGACTTCGGCTTGTCGATCCAGCCTTTGAAGAATTTGAGTTCGTCGTCGAACTTTTCCGCCAGCGCCTTCCGCAATCCCGGACCACGTGCCATGCAAGTTCTCCTCAACACTCCCCGAACGCTACTTAGCAGCTAACAGGTCCAAGGCAAGGCGCGATCTGGCATAAGATGTTGATGACGTTCGGGAAGCGTGGCGGCCTTGGCTTGGGTTCAGTGCTCGCCGAAGGATTCGAAAAAGTCCTTCATGCGGGCGAAAAAGCCGCTCGACTGGGGCGAATTGTCCTTCGACGACAGCTGCTCGAACTCTTCCAGCAACTCGCGCTGGCGGCGCGACAGGTTTTGCGGCGTTTCGACCGCGGTCTGGATATAGAGGTCGCCGACATTGGGCTGGCGCAGCACCGGCATGCCCTTGCCCTTGAGGCGGAACTGGCGGCCGTTCTGCGTGCCTTCGGTCACTTTCACCTTGGTCTGACTGCCGTCCAGCGTCGTCACCTCGAACGAGCCGCCAAGGGCGGCCGTCGTCATCGATATCGGCACCTTGCAGTAGAGATCGGCGCCGTCGCGCTGGAAGAATTCATGCGGCTTCACCGCCAGGAAAATATAGAGGTCGCCCGATGGGCCGCCGCGCAGGCCCGCCTCGCCCTCATTGGCAAGCCGGATGCGGGTGCCGTCCTCGATGCCGGCCGGGATATTGACCGACAGCGAGCGTTCCTCGGTGACGCGGCCCTGGCCGGCGCATTTCGGGCACGGGTCCTTGATCGTCTGGCCGCGGCCTTGGCATTGCGGGCAGGTACGCTCGATCGAGAAGAAGCCTTGCGTCGCTCGTACCTTGCCGTGGCCATGGCACATCGAGCAGGTCACCGGCTGGGTGCCGGGCTTGGCGCCGGTCCCGGAGCATTCCGTGCATGAGATCGAGGCCGGCACGCGGATTTGCGCGGTCTTGCCGGCAAACGCTTCTTCCAGCGTGATTTCCATATTGTAGCGCAAATCGGCGCCGCGTTCGCGGCCGCCCGACGAGCGGCGCTGGCGCCCGCCCATCATGTCGCCGAAAATATCTTCGAAAATGTCGGCGAAGCCGCCGGCGCCAAAACCTTGCGCGCCGCCATTCATGCCGCCCTGCTCGAAGGCGGCGTGACCGAAACGGTCATAGGCCGCGCGCTTCTGCGGGTCCTTCAGCGTTTCGTAGGCTTCGTTGATTTCCTTGAACTTATGCTCGCATGAGTGATCGCCGGGATTGCGGTCGGGATGGAACTGCATGGCCAGCTTGCGGAAAGCGCTCTTGAGCTCCTTCTCGTCGGCGCCCTTTTGCACGCCCAGCGTCTCGTAGAAATCAGCTTTCATCTTTTCCCGCAGTCCGGATGCTCAACGTCTTGATGCATGTTGCGTCGTTTGCCGGCACGTTGTCTCGATTTAGGAGCGGTGCTGCCCGGATGCTAGGGCCGGCGCGCTTGTGCCTGTGTTTTTCAGTGACTTTTTCGGCAAGGCCCGCACTTTTTCAGCGAGGGTTGCAAAAAAGCCCGGCTTTGCGCCGGGCTTTCCGCTTTATTTGCCGTCAACCGGTCAGGCCGACTTCTTCTTCTCGTCGTTTTCGTCGATTTCCTCAAAATCGGCGTCGACCACATCGCTATCCTTGGCCGCGTCCGCCTTGGCGTCGGCTTCCGCCGCTTCCTTCTGCGAAGCTTCGTACATGGCCTGGCCGAGCTTCATGGATGCTTCGGCAAGCGTCTGCGACTTGGCCTCGATGTCGGCGGCATCGTCGCCTTCGGCAGCAGCCTTCAGCGCCGTGATAGCCTCCGATATCGCCGTGCGCTCGGTTTCCGAAACCTTGTCGCCATATTCCTTCAGCGACTTCTCGGAGGAGTGCACCAGCGCCTCGGCCTGGTTGCGGGCCTCGACCAAAGCACGCCGCTGCTTGTCGGTCTCGGCATTGGCTTCGGCGTCCTTGACCATCTTCTCGATGTCGGCGTCCGAAAGGCCACCAGAGGCCTGGATGCGGATCTGGTGCTCCTTGCCGGTGCCCTTGTCCTTGGCCGAAACGTTGACGATGCCGTTGGCGTCGATGTCGAAAGTGACCTCGATCTGCGGCACGCCGCGCGGCGCCGGCGGAATGCCGACCAGGTCGAACTGGCCGAGCGCCTTGTTGTCGGCAGCCATTTCACGCTCGCCCTGGAAGACGCGGATGGTCACGGCCGACTGACTGTCTTCAGCGGTCGAGAACACCTGGCTCTTCTTGGTCGGGATCGTCGTGTTGCGTTCGATCAGGCGGGTAAACACGCCACCCAGCGTCTCGATGCCGAGCGACAGCGGCGTCACGTCGAGCAGCAGCACGTCCTTCACGTCGCCCTGCAGCACGCCGGCCTGAATGGCGGCGCCCAAAGCGACGACTTCATCCGGGTTGACGCCCTTGTGCGGCTCCTTGCCGAAGAACTGCTTCACGATCTCCTGGATCTTGGGCATGCGGGTCATGCCGCCGACCAGGACCACTTCGTCGATCTCGCCAGCCTTCAGCCCGGCATCCTTGAGCGCCGCCTTGCAGGGCTCGATGGTGCGCTGGACGAGATCGTCGACCAGCTGCTCGAACTTGGCACGGGTCAGCTTCAGCGTCAGGTGCTTGGGGCCGGTCGCGTCGGCGGTGATGAAGGGCAGGTTGATTTCCGTCTGCGTCGTCGACGACAGCTCGATCTTGGCCTTTTCAGCCGCCTCCTTGAGGCGCTGTAGCGCAAGCTTGTCGTTCTTCAGGTCGATGCCCTGTTCCTTCTTGAACTCGGCCGCCAGGTATTCGACGAGACGCATGTCGAAATCCTCGCCGCCGAGGAAGGTGTCGCCATTGGTCGACTTCACTTCGAACACGCCGTCGCCGATTTCGAGCACCGAAATGTCGAACGTGCCGCCGCCAAGGTCATAGACGGCAATGGTCTTGCCATCCTTCTTGTCGAGGCCGTAGGCAAGTGCTGCAGCCGTCGGCTCGTTGATGATGCGCAGCACCTCAAGGCCGGCGATCTTGCCGGCGTCCTTGGTGGCCTGGCGCTGGGCGTCATTGAAATAGGCCGGAACGGTGATGACCGCCTTCTCGACCTTCTCGCCGAGATAGGCCTCCGCCGTTTCCTTCATCTTCTGCAGGATCATGGCCGAGATCTGGCTGGGCGACTGCTTCTTGCCGCCGGCCTCGACCCAGGCATCGCCATTGTCGCCCTTGACGATCTTGTAGGGGACAAGCTTCTTGTCCTTCTCCGTCACCGGGTCGTCATAGCGGCGGCCGATCAGGCGCTTGACCGCGAAGATGGTGTTTTCAGGATTGGTGACCGCCTGGCGCTTGGCCGGCTGGCCGACGAGACGTTCGCCGTCGCCCGAGATGGCGACGATGGAAGGCGTCGTGCGCGCGCCTTCCGCATTTTCAATGACCTTGGGCTCCTTGCCATCCATGATGGCGATGCAGGAGTTGGTGGTGCCGAGATCGATACCGATTACTTTTGCCATTTTTCTAGTCTCTCCGCTAAGCAGGCTCTCAGGACCCGTAAGGCGTTCCGACGAAAGCCCCTGTTCACAAGAAATTCCGCTCCGGCAACCGGCA
Source organism: Mesorhizobium sp. M0058 (assembly GCF_040323095.1). NCBI lineage: Bacteria > Pseudomonadati > Pseudomonadota > Alphaproteobacteria > Hyphomicrobiales > Phyllobacteriaceae > Mesorhizobium > Mesorhizobium sp. M0058. The sequence goes on along the minus strand of NZ_JAMYUQ010000012.1, from coordinate 45,354 downwards.
TTCCGGCACTGGGCGGCTTGGCGCGTATATAAGAACAGGCGGCATCGGGCGCAAGCATTCTGCGCATGGCATCCACCGCGCCGCGCTTGGCGCCTTTGAACAGCCGCCCGGCGGCCCGGATGTGCTCAAACCGCGCTCAAAACCCCAGGATCTGCGCGATCCCCCGGCGAAGCGCCCAGTCAGGGCTTCGAAACCACAAGAAAACGTCACCTATGCGTGAGAGAGGCGGCTCCTGGCTGAGGAAGGCGCCTGCCCACAGCAGACACAGGCAAAAGCGTCACGCGGCCTGCGACAGCGATTTATGCGCCTCGGCCAGGATTTCGAACGAGCGCACGCGTGCCGCATGGTCGAAGATCTGCGCGGTCACCATCAGCTCGTCTGCGCCGGTGCGGCGCACGAACGCGTCTATGCCTTGCCGGACGGTTTCGGGAGAGCCGACGACGGCGCAGGACAGCGCCTGCGAAATCATGGTTTTTGCCATCGGCTCGAGCGTCTGGTCATAGCCCTCGACCGGCGGCGGCAGGCGGCCGGCCCGCCCGGTGCGCAGATTGACGAAGGCCTGCTGCAACGAGGTGAACAGCAGTTTGGCCTCTCCATCGGTCGGTGCGGCGAAAACGTTGAGGCCGAGCATGACATAGGGCTTGTCCAGCTGTTCCGAAGGCTGGAAGCGCGAACGGTAGATCTCCAGCGCATGGTCGAGTTCGGCCGGCGCGAAATGCGAGGCAAACGCATAGGGCAGGCCGAGCATGGCGGCGAGCTGCGCGCCATAGAGGCTGGAACCGAGGATCCAGACCGGCACCTTCTGGCCTTCGCCGGGCACGGCGTGGATACGCTGGCCTTCCGCGGCCGGCTGGAAATAGCCCATCAGCTCGACGACATCCTGGGGGAAATTGTCTGACGCCTCGAGATTGCGGCGCAGCGCGCGCGCTGTTCCCATATCGGTGCCGGGCGCGCGGCCGAGGCCGAGGTCGATGCGGCCGGCGTGCAGTGCCGCCAGCGTGCCGAACTGCTCGGCAATCACCAGCGGCGCATGGTTGGGCAGCATGATGCCACCGGCGCCGACGCGGATCGTCTTGGTGCCGCCGGCGACATGGGCGATGACCACGGCGGTCGCCGCGCTGGCGATGCCCGGCATGTTGTGGTGCTCGGCCAGCCAATAGCGCTTGTAGCCGAGCCGCTCGGCATGGCGGGCCAGGTCGAGCGAATTTGCCAGCGATTGCGAGGCGTCGCTGCCTTCGACGATCGGCGACAGGTCGAGAACGGAAAGTGCGGTCATGGGCCTCAAGCCTTTACGATGTTCAACTGCCTGACCCTGGTTTCGAAGGCGCGGTCGGGAATGAGGATGTCGAGCTGGTGCCAAGCAACGGGTCCATATTCTCGAACGGGATCGCCTGCGGACGCTGGCGATGCGACGCGCTCAGCGTGCCGAGCGGAGCATCGATCGGGCCGCGATAGCCGATGCGGTCGAAATAGGAATCGAGGTCGAAGGAGGCATCGTTCATCGCAGGGTCCGGGTTGACCGGCTCGATATAGGCACTCCGCCTGAAGACAACAAATGCGAGATGACGGACAGGCGCGGCAAGCTTATGGCGCGGCCTTTCCGTTCTCTTCGGCCGCTTCCTCCTCCACCACGGCCGTCTGCTGTGCGGCGAGAAAATTGCCGACATGGCTGAGGCCATCGAAATGATCGCAGAACACTTTGACGACGACCAGCAGCGGCACCGCCATCAGCGCGCCGACAAAGCCCCAAAGCCAGGACCAGAAGGCGATGGCGATGAAGATCGCCACGGCGTTGATCTCGAGGCGTCGGCCGACAACCATCGGTGTAACGAACTGGCCTTCGGCGATGTCGCACAAAAGCACGAAGCCCGGCGCCAAGAGGGCGTAGGTAATCGAGTCGAAGCTGATCATCGCAATGACGCTGACCAGCACGATGGTAATCAGCGCGCCGACATAGGGCAGGAAGTTGAGCAGCGCCGCCATCGTTCCCCAGACGAGCGGGTTGGGCATGCCGAGCGCCCACAGGCCAAGGCCGATAACCGCGCCGAGACCGGCATTGATGACGGTGACGGTGAGCAGATAATGCGAGATTTCGCGCTCGACGTCATAGACGACGCGCAAGGCCCGCTTCTTCTCGCTGAGGCTGGCGAAGGACTGGATGATCTTCTCATAGAACATCGTGCCTGACGCCAGCAGGAACAGTGACAGCACGAAGATGATGGTCAGGCTTGTCCCCGCCGACAGGACGTTGCTGGCGGCGGCCGACAGGACGCCGGACTGCGCCATCGCCACCTTCTGGATGCCCGGCTCCTGCGAGGTCTCCGTCATCTGTTCGATCTGATGCGAGATCTGCATGATCCTCTCGAGCGGACGCCGCAATTGCGCCAGCCGTTCGGTAAGTTGTTGGCCGATCGACGAGGTGTTGTTGAGAAGGTCGATGACCGGGCCGCTGAGCAGATAGCCGGCAACGCCGAAGACGCAGATCGACAGCACGACCAACATTGTCGCCGAAACCACTTCCGGAATGCCGCGCTTGCGCAGGAAGCGCACGATTGGTGTCAGCGTCAGCGTCAGCAGGAAGGCGAGGATGACCGGCATGAAGAAAGCACGCGCGAAATACAGCGCGTAGATGGCCATGAACAGGAAGATCCCGATGAGCAGCGAACGCATCAGATGCGTGTCGGCACGCGCCACAACTCTCGCCTCTTCGGTCTCGGCAAGGCCAGCACCCAAAGCGGCGGGTTCGGCTTTCATGATTTTCCCTCAGCGGCGCACCGCAATTGGTGCTTTCCCCTGACGGAAACGCCTCTGCAAGCCCAAGGTTCCGTTAGCCGGCAAGGCCCTCAATCCGGGCCGCCCGTCGCTCAGGCGGCTGGCGCTGCAACGGCGACGCCGGGCTTGGCGGTCTCCTTGCGCACGATCGGCGCCACCTTGGTGCCGTACAGTTCGATCGCCTTCATGATCTTGGCGTGCGGCATGGCGCCGATCGCCATCTGCAGCAGGAAGCGGTCATTGTTGAAGATCTTGTGCTGGGCGACGATCTTTTCCGCCACCTGCTCCGGATCGCCGACGAACAGCGCGCCGTTCGGACCACGCGACTGATCGAAATGCGCCCGCGAGGTCGGGCCCCAGCCGCGCTCGCGGCCGATGCGGTTCATCACTTCGGCCTGCGGGCCATAGAAATCGTCGGCCGCCTGTTCAGTGGTGCCGGCGATGAAGCCGTGCACATTGATGCTGGTGGCAAGGCCCGAGGGGTCGGTACCGGCCCGCCTGGCGGCATCGCGATAAATGTCGAACAGCGGTGCAAACCGCGCCGGCTCACCGCCGATGATGGCCAGCGCCAGCGGCAGGCCGAGCACCCCCGCGCGGGCAGCAGACTGCGGCGTTCCACCTATTGCGATCCAGATCGGCAATTTTTCCTGCAGCGGTCGCGGATAGACGCCGCGGTCGTTGATCGGCGCGCGCAGATTGCCGGACCAGGTAACTTTGACGCTGTCGCGTATGGCCAGCAGCAAATCGAGCTTTTCGGCGAACAGCTCGTCATAGTCCTCGAGATTGTAGCCGAACAGCGGGAAGGATTCGATGAACGAGCCGCGCCCGGCCATGATCTCGGCCCGGCCGCCCGACAAAAGGTCGAGCGTTGCGAACTGCTGGAAGACGCGAACCGGATCGTCGGAGGACAGCACGGTGACCGCGCTGGTCAGCTTGATGCGCTTGGTGCGTTCGGCGGCGGCGGCCAGCCCCACCACCGGCGCGGACGCGGCATAGTCGGGGCGGTGATGTTCGCCCAGACCAAAGACGTCGAGGCCGACCTGGTCAGCCAGCTCGACCTCCTCGATCAGGTTGCGCAGCCGCTGATGCGGGCCGATCGCGCCGGGGCCGGGCTCCGGGCTGACGTCGGCAAAAGTGTAGAGACCGAGTTCCATGGCATGTCATCCAAATGTTCTGATTTGCCGCTAGAGGTAGCGGCGAGCCGCCCCGGCCGCCAGAGGGGCGGATAGTGAACAGTGCATGTCGGTTTCGGCCGGCTTTGTTTCAGGGAAAACGCGTCTCCCGGCTGCAACAGCATAAACTTTCATGGCTGGCATACCGTTTTGGCGCTTGAACTCTCGGTTTTCGCGCGTATGTAAGCGTCGCGAATTGACTTCAGGGAAGTGGACTTGGCTATCTACAGGGAAAAAGACATTTTCGAGCGGCGCAATGCCGCGAACGAGGCAAAGAAGGCGCTTCTGGAGCGCTTCAAGTCAAAGCCGGCGGCTGATGATCCTGCGGTTCTGGCCAAACAGGCCGAACGCAAGGCGATTCTTGAGGCTCGCGAAATACGCGAGGCCGAAAAGGCCAGGCTGAAGCAGGAAAAGCTGGCACGCGAGGCGGTCGAGAAGGCCGAGCGCGAGGCAGCAGCCGAAGCGGCGCGTATTGCGGCCGAAGAGGCAGCGCAGGCTGAAGCGAAGATCAAGGAAGCCGAAGAAAACGAGCGCATTGCCCGTTTGCTGGCCGACGAAGCCGAACGCAAGGCCAAGCGCGACGCACGCTATGCGGCGCGCAAGCAGCGTACCGGCAGGACGCCTCCGGGCTTCTCCGCCCGCTAACGCTTCGATCGAAACGATCGGACATCAGGGTCGCCTTCCAGCGGCCGTGAATGTGTTTGTGCGTCGATTTCCTTGGTTGCTTTGCTCAGGCGGCGAGCTTCAGCCCCATAATGCCGCAGACGATGAGCGCAATGCAGGCGAGCCGGATGGCCGTCGCAGGCTCGCCCAGCAGCCAGATGCCAAGAAGCGCCGTGCCGACCGTGCCGATGCCGGTCCACACCGCATAGGCCGTCCCGACAGGCAGCGTCTTGAGCGCCAGGCCGAGCAACCCGAGGCTGATGATCATCGAGGCGACAGTGAGCACCGTCGGCAGCGGCTTCGAGAAGCCGTCGGTGTATTTGAGGCCGATCGCCCAGCCGATTTCGAACAGGCCGGCGAAAAACAGAAAAATCCACGACATCGGGATGCACTCCATTCCATGAGCATGGCGGGCCGTCCCGGCCGATTTATGGGAAGGCGCGAGGTCGTCCTCGCCGCTTCGACACAAGCGGCTGCGCCGGTGCGATCAACAAAAACACCGGCCGCATCGTTCATGCCGCCGGTGTCAAAATCTGCGCCGAAACGGTTTGTCCGGATTTCAACCGTCCAAGATCTTCCGAGGCGGGCTTACTTTTCCTTGAGCCTCATCGCCTTGACGGGCGGCGCCTTGAGTGCCGGAGCCGCTGCGGGCTTCTTGGCGTCTTTTTTCGGCTTCCGAGCTTCCTTGCCCGCCTTCATCGCACCTTTAGCCATGATTCGTTCCTCCAGTTGCTGGGAGGCCAAGTGAAACAAGAGAAACGCCGGACTGCAAGAGGGCTGCGTCTGTCGCCGGCGCCGTCGGGCCGCTTTCAACCGGTTTCTAATTTGCTCGTAAACCATTCCGGTCCGTGCCATGGTTGCCTTCGCACTGCAGCATCGGCCATGCCTTCGCCCGGCGATGATCAGGCAGTGCGGTCAGGACGACAATGCGAATCCGCATCGGCAGCGAGATGAGTTTCGATTTTCCGCAGGAAACGCCGCTAATCGCGATGCTCAACGTCCACTACTCCAGGGCCTCCGATCTCGAGCGCCCGGATTTCCTGACCTCCAACCCGCCGGTGCCGATCCAGAGCTACCGCGACAGTTTCGGCAATTGGTGCAACCGCTTCGTCGCCCCGCCCGGTCGCTTCACCTTCGGCACCGATTCGGTAATCCGCGACCCCGGCACGTTCGAGATGGGCGACCTGATGGCCTGGCAGCACGAGGTGCGCGATCTGCCGTCGGACACATTGCTCTTCCTGTTGCCGAGCCGCTTTTGCGAGAGCGATCTGCTGGCCAGCGAAGCCTGGCGGCTGTTCGGGCATACGCCGCTTGGCATTGCGCGCGTCCAGGCGGTCTGCGACTTCGTCCACAACCACATCGTCTTCAGCTACGGCAATGCGCGGCCGACCCGCACCGCGGCGGAAGCCTATCGGGAGCAAAGCGGCGTCTGCCGTGACTTTGCCCACCTCGCCGTCACCTTCTGCCGTGCGCTCAACATCCCGACCCGCTACTGCACCGGCTACATCAGCGACATCGGCCTGCCCAAACCTTGGGCGAGCATGGATTTCGCAGCCTGGATGGAGGTCTATCTCGGTGGCCGCTGGCATGTCTTTGACCCGCGCAACAATTCGCCACGCATCGGCCGCATCCTGATCGCCTCCGGCCGCGACGCCGCCGACGTGCCGCTGACCCACATCTTCGGACCGGGCACGCTGGCTGGTTTCAAGGTGTGGACGGACGAGATCATCGAATAGGGGCGTCTTTCCGCAAGCTGGCCTACAAGACCCTGAACGACCGGGCGATTCGTGCGTTGTGATGCCTGTGGAGCTCAGGGGCGTTACATCAGGTTCCTTGGAGGGACAGCATGGCAGCACATGGCGGGTCGAAGACGGTCATCTACGCGGCGCTCGCCGGTAATCTCGCTATTGCTGTGACCAAATTCGTCGCCGCCTTCTTCACCGGCAGCTCGGCGATGCTGTCGGAAGGCGTGCACTCGCTGGTGGATACCGGCAATGGCGGGCTGCTGCTCTACGGCATGCACCGCGCCGCCCGCCCGCCGGACCGCACGCATCCGCTCGGCCATGGCCGCGAGCTGTATTTCTGGAGCTTCATTGTCGCCCTGCTCGTATTCGCGCTCGGCGCCGGCGTGTCCTTCTATGAAGGCGTCGTCCACATCATGGCGCCTGAGCCGGTCGCCAATCCCAAAATCAACTACATCGTGCTGGGCCTCTCAATGCTGTTCGAGGGCAGCTCCTGGTACGTGGCGCTGAAGGAGTTCCGCCAGCAGAAGGGCAAGCAAGGCTGGCTGCAGGCCGTGCAATCGAGCAAGGATCCGAGCGTCTACACGATCCTGTTCGAGGACAGCGCCGCCCTGCTCGGTCTGTTCGTCGCCTTCGCCGGCATATTGGCGGCCGAACTCCTCGACATGCCCGAACTCGACGGCGTCGCCTCGATCGGCATCGCGATGATCCTCGGCGCCACCGCCATCTTTCTGGCGCGCGAAAGCAAGGGATTGCTCATCGGTGAGCCGGCCTCGGCGGAAGTGCAGGCCAAGGTGCTGGCCATCGCCCAGCAGGATCCGGCGGTGCAGCGGGCCAACGGCGTTCTCACCGTCCATCTCGGCCCGCAACAGATCGTCGCTGGGCTGAGCATCGAATTCGAGGACCATCTGACGGCGCCTGAGATCGAAGCCTGTGTCGAGCGCATCGAGGCGCTCTTGAAAAAAGAAATGCCGGAGATCACCAGACTGTTCGTCAAGCCGCAGACGACCGGAACCTGGGAGCACCGGCGCAAGCAGGTCGAGGCGGCGTCGGACTAGTTCTTGGACCAGCAGTCCACCGTTGGCCCCATCGCCTGGTCCCGCTAAGATCACTCGACGGATTTCGGAGAATCAACCATGAAAATCGATGGTGGGTGCCATTGCGGCGCCATAACTTATGAAGCAGACGTCGACCCGGAAAAGACCTCTATCTGTCATTGCACCGACTGCCAGCAACTGACCGGCGCGGCCTTTCGTGTCACTGTTCCCGCGCCTGAGGATCATTACAGGATCACCAAGGGCACACCGAAGGTCTATATCAAGACGGGATCGAGCGGCGCCAAGCGTGCCCAGGCGTTCTGCGGCGACTGCGGTTCGCATCTTTACGCAACGTCGGTTGACGACGGGCCGAAGGTCTATGGGATCAGGGCGGGGACCGCGCGGCAACGCGAGGATCTCGTTCCGACCCAACAGAAATGGCACCGATCGGCCCTGCACTGGCTTCCGGAATTCGAGGGCGTAAGCATCGTAGAGGCGCAGTAGCACCTGCCTCCCGGTTAAACGCGGCCCAAACCAGCCAATTATGTGCTAGGCTCGCCATCAAACGGATGGCGGGGGATAGCAATGTCGGAAACGGACAAAGTGTTTGCCGGCTCGATTCCGGAAAACTACGACCGCTACATGGTGCCGTTGATCTTCGAGCCGTTCGCCGCGGATTTGGCACGACGGGCAGCGTCCTTGTCGCCCGGCGCCGTCCTGGAAGTCGCCGCCGGCACCGGCGTTGTCACCCGCGCATTGGCGCCGAAACTGTCCCCTGGCGCAAGCTATGTCGTGACCGACCTCAACCAGCCTATGCTCGACTACGCGGCCTCGCGACAAGCTCCCGACAGTCGCATACAATGGCGTCAGGCGGATGCTCTGGCGCTGCCGTTCGAAGATGCGGCTTTCGATCTCGTTTGCTGTCAGTTCGGCGCGATGTTCTTTCCCGACCGAGCCGCCGGCTATCGCGAAGCAAAGCGGGTCCTGAAGACCGGCGGCCATTTCCTGTTCAACGTGTGGGATCGCATCGAAGAGAATGTATTCGCCAATGATGTGACGAATGCTCTTGCGGAGATTTTTCCGAACGATCCGCCCCGCTTTCTCGCCCGCACGCCGCACGGCTACAATGACACTGCATTGATCCGCGGCGAGTTGGAAGCCGCAGGTTTCTCCCGTGTGGTGATCGAGACGAGGGCCGAACAAAGCCGTGCCTCCTCGCCGCGCCTTCCGGCGGTTGCCTATTGCCAGGGAACTCCGCTTCGCAACGAAATCGAGGCCAGAGGAAAACTGGAAGCCGCAACCGATCACGCCGCGTCCGTGATTGCAGCCAGGCACGGCAGCGGCGAGGTTGCGGCCAAGATCCAGGCGCACGTGATCGTGGCTACGGTCTAATGCATGTCGCCCAGAAGTGTGCCGCGGTTCCGGGACAACGACATGCATCAAAACAAAGACTTAAGCGCGTCGTATGAATCCGTTTCAGCGCGACGCGCTTTAATCGTCGCCTTCGACGACACGTAGCCTGAGCTGCCCCGTCTTGGAATCCGCCACCCGCACCCCGGCTTCGGCCTTGGCGGGTCCGCCACCGCGCACTTCGGCTTCGCTTTCGCCAAACTCCAGCGCTTCGATCTTTTGGCCGCGCTTGGTCACCTTCGACGTCGACACCAGTATCTCGTCGATATCCTTGGCCGACTGGCCAAAATGCGTCTGCAACCGGCGCACGCGTTCGTCGACGCGCGCGACGTCTTCCATCAGCCGGATCACCTCGCCTTGGATCAGATGCGCCTGTTCGCGCATGCGGGCGTCCTTGAGGATGGCCTGGATGACCTGGATCGACAGCATCAAAAGCGACGGCGAGACGATGATGACACGCGCCCGGTGCGCCTTCTGGACCACGGCGTCGAAATTCTCGTGGATTTCGGCGAACACCGATTCGGACGGCACGAACATGAAGGCGGTGTCCTGCGTCTCGCCCTGGATCAGGTATTTTTCCGAGATATCGCGGACGTGAATTTCGATGTCGCGGCGGAAAGCCTGGGCCGCGATCTTCTGTTGTTCGGCGCCATCGGCGGCGCGGATGGCGTTCCAGGCTTCCAGCGGAAACTTGGCGTCGATGGCAAGCTGCGGCGCACCGTTCGGCATCCTGACCAGGCAGTCGGGACGGCTGCCGTTTGACAGTGTTGCCTGGAACTCGTAGGCGCCCATCGGAAGGCCGTCGGCGACGATCGCCTCCATGCGCGACTGGCCGAAGGCGCCGCGCGTCTGCTTGTTGGACAGGATCGCCTGCAATTGCACGACCTGGCCGGCCAGCGACTGAATGTTGCCTTGCGCGGTGTCGATGACCGCCAGCCGTTCCTGCAGTTTGGCGAGGCTCTCATGCGTCGATTTGGTCTGTTCGGTCATGGTTTGACCGAGCCTGCCGGTCATGGCGTCGAGGCGCTGGCCGATCGACTGGTTGAGTTCGGCCTGCCTTGCGCCGAACACGTCGGCGATGGCGCCCATGCGGCCCTGCATCTCGGCCTGGCTTTGCAAAATGCCGGCCATCCGCGCCTCGGCGTCGCGGGCGTGGTCGGCGGCTTCCGCCGCGGCGATGGTGCGCGCCTTGGCCGATCGCCACAGCGCCACGACAAGCGCCAGGAACAGGCCGAGAAACACCAGCGCGCCGAGGGCCAGTGCATGGCCGAGCGTGATCGTCGTGGCGCCAAGCCGGGCAACGGGTTCGGAAAGGATGGTGCTCAGGTCGTTCATCCCGCCAGCATAGCCGATTCGCAGACCTGGCACAGATCAAAACGTGAACGAGACCGATTCGCACCGGTTGACGCTTCTCCTGCGACGTTTTAGGTGAGGCGCCATGTCGATCAAGCCGCTCATCATCCTTCCCGATCCCATCCTGCGCCAGGTTTCCAAACCAGTCGAACGCGTCGACGCGCCTTTGCGCAAACTGGCCGATGACATGCTGGCGACGATGTATGATGCGCCGGGCATCGGCTTGGCCGCAATCCAGATCGGCGAGCCGCTGCGCATGCTGGTCATCGACCTCGCCAAGGAAGACGAGCCGCCGGCGCCGCATGTCTTCATCAATCCCGAAATCCTCGAAAGCGCCGACGCCCGCTCGGTCTACGAGGAAGGCTGCCTGTCGATCCCGGACTATTACGCCGAGGTCGAGCGTCCCGCCTCGGTGCGCGTGAAATATCTCGACCGCGACGGCAAGCTGCAGGAGATCGAGGCCGAAGGCCTGATGGCGACTTGCCTGCAGCACGAGATCGACCATCTCAACGGTGTGCTGTTCATCGACCACATCTCGAAGCTGAAGCGCGACATGGTGGTCAAGAAGTTCAAGAAGCTCGCCAAGGACAAGGGGCCGGGCAAGCTGGTGGGATAGGCCCTGCTTTCGGCGACTCGCACAAAATCCCGTCTCGACCCGCCCCTATTGAGAGACGCTTCCTTGCGTGATATCATTGATATCAGACTGGAGACTCAGATGGGCGATATGTTGATCAGAGATATTCCCGAGCCGTTGAAGCGTGAAATCGAGCATGCGGCACGCAAGGGCGGCCAAAGCCTCTCGCTCAAGGCGATCGATTTATTGCGAAAAGGCATGGTTGCGGAAAAAGAAGGCAAGGCCGAGCCTGGACTCACGGCTTGGGATGCGATTCGCGCTGCCTTCGCCTCGGAAAATGCAATCAGCGACGAATTTGCGCAGATGATGGATGAGATCGAAGCGGAACGGAAACGCGACTTTGGCCGCACCATTGAGAATTTCGAGTGATAATCCTCGATACCAATGTCGTCTCGGAAGCGAGCCGGCCCGCGCCCGATCCAAACGTCGCTAAGTGGTTTCGCAGACAGGACCTGCTCGACCTCTATCTCTGCGGTCCTGTTGTCATGGAGCAGTCCTTTGGAGCCGAAAGGTTTCTGAACAAGACCGGCTCGGACCGCCACGTCCGTGCACTTGACCACCTGGTTTCGAAGCAGTTTTCGGGACGTGTCGTCGAATTTGCCGGTCCCATTCCCCGTCTGGCGGGCAAGCTCCGGGCAATGCGGGAAACTATCGGCCGGCCGATCAGCCTTTCCGATGCCATGATCGCTGCCATCTGCCTGTCGCACGACGCTATGCTGGCGACGCGCAATATTAAGGACTTCGAAGAGCTTGACCTCAAGATCGTAAACCCGTTTGAAGCAGACGCTTGAGCGGACTGCCGCGCGCAGAACAGGATACTGGACGAAAAATGCCGCTTCGCGTCATCTTCATGGGCACGCCGGAGTTTTCGGTGCCGGTGCTGCGCGCGATTGCCGAGGCCGGGCACGAGATAGCAGCCGTCTACACGCAGCCGCCGCGCGCCGCGGGCCGCCGCGGGCTGGAGCTGACACCGTCGCCGGTGCAGCGCGAGGCTGAGCGGCTGGGCATCGAAGTGCGCACGCCGCTGTCGCTGAAGGGCGAGGGCGAGCAAGCTGCTTTCCATGCGTTGCGTGCCGATGTCGCAGTCGTCGTCGCGTATGGTTTGCTGTTGCCGAAGGCTATTCTGGAGGCTCCGCGCCTCGGCTGCCTCAATGGCCACGCCTCGCTTTTGCCGCGTTGGCGTGGTGCAGCTCCCATCCAGCGAGCCATTATGGCCGGCGACGTCGAAACCGGCATGATGGTGATGCGCATGGAAGAGGGCCTGGACACCGGTCCGGTGGCACTGGTTGAAAAATGCGCCATAGAGCCCGACATGACGGCCGGCGATCTGCACGACCGCTTGATGAACATTGCTGCCACGCTGATGGTGGAAGCGCTGTCCCGATTGGAGACAAATACCCTGGCATCGACTTTGCAGGCGGCTGACGGGGTGACCTACGCCAGGAAAATCGATAAGTCGGAGACACGTGTGGACTGGACGCGCCCGGCTGCGGAGGTCCACAATCACATTCGCGGCCTGTCGCCATTTCCCGGCGCCTGGTGCGAGGCCGACATCGGCGGCCGCACGGAACGGCTGAAACTGCTTCGCTCGACGCTTTTGGAAGGCACGCTTTCTGAAAGCATGGGCGAGTCGGGAGGAATTCTCGATGACCGGCTGACGGTCGCCTGCGGGTCGGGCGCGGTCAGGCTGGTCGAAGTTCAACGGGCAGGCGGAAAGCCCGCTGCCGCGCAGGAGTTTCTGCGCGGGGCCAAGATCGAAAAAGGAATGAAGTTCTCATGAGCATGATGTCGATACGCGGCGCGACGCCGCGGGACCGCGAGGCCATACGCCTGGTCGAGGAACACGCATTCGGCCAGCAGGCGGAGGCCGGGCTGGTCGACGCTCTGGTCACCGGCGGCGACGCCGTTGTCGAACTGGTGGCGGAAGAAGACGGCCAGGTGGTCGGCCACATCCTGTTTTCCAGGCTGTTCGTCCAGAACGGCGGCAAGCAGTTCGCAGCCGTGGCGCTGGCGCCGTTGGCGGTGGAACCTTCGTTCCACGGCTCGGGCATTGGCGGTGCGCTGATCCGCGAGGCGCATATCCGCCTCAGGGATGGCGCCGAGACGCTCGCCGTTGTGTTGGGCGATCCGGCCTATTACGGCCGCTTCGGCTACAGCCATGCGCGCGCCGAAAAGTTCGAGAGCGAATATCAGGGCGAAGCGCTGCAGGCGCTGGCCTGGGGTGACGCACCCGAAAAAGGCAAACTGGTCTACGCCCAGGCCTTTACCGCACTCGCCGCCTGAACGAAGGGTGTATGCCGCGTTTTCGTCTCGATATCGAATATGACGGCAGCCTCTTCGCCGGCTGGCAACACCAGGCGGATCAGCCTTCGGTGCAGCAGGCGATAGAGCAGGCGATCGAGAAATTTTGCGGTGAGGCGGTGCGGATACGCGCCGCCGGCCGCACCGACGCCGGCGTGCATGCGACCGCCCAGGTGGCGCATGTCGACCTCGCCAAGGCATGGCCAAACCACAAGGTGCGCGACGCCGTCAACGCGCACCTGCAGGCGGCAGGCGCGCGCATCGCCATCCTGCAGGCCACGGTTGTCCCCAATGAGTTCGACGCCCGTTTCTCGGCCACCGGACGGCACTATCTCTACCGCATCCTCAACCGGCGCGCGCCTGCAGCGATGGAAAAGGGCAAGGTCTGGTGGGTGCCGAAGCGGCTCGATGCGGACGCCATGCACGAAGCGGCGAAAGTCCTGCTCGGCCGACATGACTTTACCACCTTCCGCTCGACGCAATGCCAGGCCAATAGTCCGGTGCGGACGCTGGAGCGGCTCGATGTAAGCCGCCAGGGCGACCTGATCGAAGTCAGGGCCTCGGCGCGCTCTTTCCTGCACAACCAGGTGCGCTCCATGGTCGGTTCGCTGAAACGCGTCGGCGACGGCGGCTGGACCGCCGCCGACCTCAAGGCCGCGCTCGCTGCACAAGACCGCGCCGCCTGCGGCCAGGTGGCGCCGCCCGACGGGCTTTTTCTCGTCGGTGTAGACTATCCGGAAAAGTTCTAGGCCGGAGCGGCGGTCGGCACAGTGATGCCGAGCAGCGCCACCAGGCCGAACAACACGGCCAGAGACACCACCAACATGCCTGCGAACACGGCGCTGCCGACAGCCGCGCCCTTGCCGATCGCGGCGTTGGTCATCCGCCAGGAGAGTACCAGCGAAAGCACCACCAGAACCAGCCACACCAATTCGGCAACCGGGTTGCCGGACGGCAGGAAAAGCCTGATCAGCGCTGAAGGCAGCAGCATCCAGGCGGTGATCGCCGACGCCCAGTTGCTGGCAACGACATAGTGGACGAAGCGGTCGCCGATGCCGGCGCGCGATGCGACCAGGGCAAGCACAAACAGGGGCAGCAGCCACGAGCCGAGGTCGACGGTCGCCAGGCGAACCAACATGCCCAGCCGGCCGGCGAACGCATTGGGATCGCCGATCTCGTTGGCCGTGCCGACCCACCCGACGATCATCGCCGGCGCTGCGACGACGATGGCGAAGAAGGAATTCCAGAAGCCGTCCGCCGAAAGGTCGAGCAGCCGCAAGCCGTCGGCCTTTCCGAGCATCAGCCGCCAGGCGCCGTTAAGCGATGAAGAGGTCTCGTCAACCGAAAGCATGATCAGCCCTGCTCGAACCAGTCATCGATGAAGCGCTGGTAGATTTGGGTCAGCGTCTCGAGGTCGGCCAGTGCGACGCGCTCGTCGACCATGTGCATGGTCTTGCCGACCAGGCCGAACTCGACCACCGGGCAATAGTCCTTGATGAAACGCGCATCCGAGGTTCCGCCCGAGGTGGACAGCGCCGGCTCCTTGCCGACCGTCGCCTTGATCGAGCCGCGCAGCGTCCCGATCAGCTTGTCGTCGCGCGTCAGGAAGACATGGCTCGGCCGGTCGCGCCAGATCAACTCGTAGTCGACCGGCGTCTTGCCGGTCCGGTATTTCTTGCGCTTCGCCGCCTGGTCGAGGCGGTTATGGATCTCGGCCTGCACCGTCTCGGCAGTCCATGTGTCGTTGAAGCGGATGTTGAAGGTGGCTGTCGCCTTGGCCGGAATAACATTGGTCGCGGGGTTGCCGACATCGATCGAGGTCACTTCCAGATTGGTCGGCTGAAAATCCTTCGTGCCCTTGTCGAAGACGGGCGACAGCAAGGCGTCGACCAGGCTGATCAGGCCGCGCACCGGATTGTCGGCGAGCAATGGATAGGCGACATGGCCCTGGCGGCCGTTGACCGTGACACTGCCCGACATCGAGCCACGCCGGCCGATCTTGATCATGTCGCCGAGCGTGTCCGGATTGGTGGGCTCGCCGACGATCGCGGCGTCCCATTTCTCGCCCCTGGCCGCCGCCCAGTCGAGCAGTTTTGTCGTCCCGTTGATGGCCGGCCCCTCCTCGTCGCCGGTAATCAGCAGCGAGACCGAGCCTTTCGGACCACCCTTGTTCTCGACATGGCGCGCCACGGCAGCGATGAAACAGGCAATGCCGCCCTTCATGTCGACGGCGCCGCGGCCGTACATCTCGCCCTTGGCGATCTCGGCGGCGAAGGGCGGATGCGTCCACGACGCCTCGTCGCCCGCCGGCACCACGTCGGTATGGCCGGCAAACATCAGATGCGGCCCGTTGCCGGAGCGACGCGCGTAGAGGTTCTCGATGTCGGGGGTGCCGTCTTCGGAAAACACAGGGCGTTCGACGGAAAAGCCGAGCGGCTTCAGCATGCCTTCCAAGGCAGCCAGCGCGCCGCCCTCGGCGGGCGTTACGGAGGCGCAGCGTATGAGGGTCGCGAGGTTGGCGGCGGGATCGGTCGGCAGTTTCATGGGCAAAGCGATAGTCGAAAGCGAAAGGCCTGTCACGGCCAGAGATGATGACCGATCCTGCCGCCGACATTATGGTTTTCCTGTCGTATAGTGCAGGCCAACACGAGATAATCGCATGGCCAACGCCGAAAAGACCATCGTCATTGCCGGCGCCGGCAGCATCGGCTGCTATGTCGGTGGTTGCCTGGCGCTGGCCGGACGCAAGGTGGTGTTTTTGGCGCGGCCAGACATAGCGACGGCCTTGCTGGGCGGTGGCCTGCGCATCACCGATCTCGATGGTCGCGACCGATCCATCCGGCCGGAGTCCGTCACCACCGATCCCGCCGCTGCCCTCGCCAGCGCCGACGTGGTGCTGGTGACGGTCAAGAACGGCGCTACCGAGGAGATGGCGTCGCTTGTTGCCGGACATGCGCGCGGCGATGTCGTGGTGGTCAGCCTGCAGAACGGCGTCGGCAATGCCGACCGGTTACGCGCCGTGCTCGGTGGCCGGACTGTACTCGCCGGCATGGTGCCGTTCAATGTCGTCCAGTCGGCCATAGGCAATTTGCCGCTTCACGTGCATCGCGCCAGCGACGGCAAGGTCATGATCGAAGATGGCGTGACCGGCCTTGCCGGCCTTCTCGATGTCGAAGGGCTTGGCGTGGAAACCCATCCCGACATGAAAGCCGTTCAGTGGGGCAAGCTGCTGATCAACCTCAACAACGCGCTTGTCGCCTTGTCCGGCCTGCCGCTGGCGAGCGAACTTGCCGACCGCCGCTGGCGGCGGATCCTGGCCGGTCAGATCGACGAGGCCCTGGCGGCGATGAAGGCGTTACATATCGCGCCGGCGCGGATCGGCGGCTTGCGTCCCGGCCTGCTGTCGAAGCTGCTCCGGCTGCCGGACTGGCTGTTCCGGCTGGTCGCCCGCCGCATGCTCGCCATCGACCCGCAGGCGCGCTCGTCCATGTGGGACGACCTCCAGCGCGGTCGGCCGACCGAGATCGGTGACCTGCAGGGGGCCGTCCTGAGCCTCGCCGAAAAGGCCGGCACGCCGGCGCCTCTGCTGAAGCGGGTCACCGCGCTGGTGCAGCAGGCCGAGCGGGAAAAGCGCGGCTCACCCGGGCTGACGCCGGAAGCCGTCACTGGATAGTCTGCTTGCGCGAGCCTCGGGCCTTGGCCCGCATAGCCCGAAAATAGGCGCGTGGGCCCGCCGCGTCACAGCTTTGGTGCGCGCCTCGGAGCCGGCGCTTTGCTCGCCGAGCCTGGCGCCGGCAGGGGCTGCGCAGCCGGGTGGTTCTCGATCAGCGTGATCTTCTGCCAGATCTTGCGCGACAGGTTGGACGCCAGGTTCTCGACGTCGTTGACGCCGTCGATGACCACATCGTCATTGACCGACTGCGCAAACAGCGCCGCGATCTTGCCGGTGATCGACAGCATCTCCGAGCAATAGTCGAGGTAGCGCGCCAGGTCGGCGGCATTGGTGATGCGCGCCGGCGAATGCGCGGTCGGCCTGAAATTGGCGGACAATGCTGCCGGATCCTTGGTCAGCTGGTGCATGTCGATGACATGGATCAGCGATCTCAACCCATGCAGCTGGCGAAACACCCGCTTGCGCTTGATGCGCTCCTCGGTGCGGATCAGCGCCAGCAGGCCAAGCACGGCAAGGATCATCATGTTGATCGTGGCTTCGATGCCTTGCACCGACTGCACCGCATCGTCGGCCTGCGAGATATGGATGAGCGGCAGGATGGTGCCGACGAACAGGAAGATCAGCGCGCCGGCGGCAACAGCGGCGACGATGGCGCCGCGGAGCCACCAGATCGGCGCTTCGAGCGCCTGCGCCGCCTTGGCCAGGTCGCGCGACAGCGACACCAGTTCGGCGGCGACGCCGCGCAGGCCGGCATCGGGAAAACGCTCGGCGACGCGCTCTTCCAGCCGCTCGGCGGTGTCGATGATCAGTTTCGGATCAAGCGTGCGGTAGCGCATGGCGAGATATCCGGTCGGCGCTCATGGTTCAGCCGGCGCGTTGCTGCGTTTGCCGTAGCGGTTCGGACCGGGGTCACCGCGGAAACACGCTAGAACGATGAGAAGAATGGGGCCGATGATAAGAGAGATCAACGCGAAATAAGTCGGCTTGCCGAAATCATGAAACCGCTTTGCGGTTACCGCAAAGCTCGACCATGTCGAGATCAGCAAAACGACCCAGAACACAAGTGCCCAGTTCTGGCTGGTTGCGGTGCCGGGTTCCAGTCTCGACAACTGGTAGAGCGGGAAAAACTGTGCAAGCACCAGCAGCAGCCCGGCGAGCACGTAGGCACTTGGGCTGACGCGCCCTGAGAGGCTGAAGAAAAGCCAGGGAAGTGGTGGTGTGTTGGGCAATCTGGAGCGCTCTGGTTGCTCGGACAGGATCAATCACGCAGCAGTTCGTTGATCGAGGTTTTCGACCGGGTCTTGGCATCGACGCGCTTGACGATGACGGCGCAGTAGAGGCCAGGGCCCGGCTCGTTGTTCGGAAAGGCCTTGCCCGGCATCGAGCCGGCGACGACGACCGAATTAGGCGGCACCTCGCCATAAAACACTTCGCCGGTGGCGCGGTCGACGATCTTGGTCGACTGGCCGATGAACACACCCATTCCGAGCACCGAGCCTTCGCGCACGATGCAGCCCTCGACCACTTCGGAGCGCGCGCCGATGAAGCAATTGTCCTCGATGATGGTTGGGCCGGCCTGCATCGGCTCCAGCACCCCGCCGATGCCGACGCCGCCCGAGAGGTGCACATTCTTGCCGATCTGGGCGCAGGAGCCGACCGAGGCCCAGGTGTCGACCATGGTGCCGCTGTCGACATAGGCGCCGACATTGACGAAGGACGGCATCAGCACCGCGCCCGGCGCGACATAGGCAGAACGGCGCACGATCGAAGACGGCACGGCGCGGAAGCCTGCCTTCTCGAAATCGACCGCACTCCAGCCGTCGAACTTCGACGCCACCTTGTCCCACCAGACCGCCTGGCCGGGGCCGCCCTTGATGATCTCCATCGGATAGAGCCGGAAGGAGAGCAGCACCGCCTTCTTCAGCCACTGGTTGACATGCCATTTGCCATCCGGCTGGCGCTCGGCGACCCGCACGGTGCCACGGTCGAGCAGGTCGAGTGAGGACTGGATGGCGTCGCGCGTTTCGCCACGGGTCGCGGTCGAAATCGTGTCGCGCTCCTCGAAGGCCTTCTCGATGATCTTTTCGAGGCTGGCCAGATCAGGCTTCGACATGAATTCGCTCCGTTACCACGCTGTTAAGGCCGTCGGCCTTAACCTTGTTTTGAAAGTCGCGCGGACCCTATGTTAAGGCGTATTGGGGGTCAATCGCGGGTGCGCCATGGGACGGCGCAAGTGAACTGTTGGGACGGGTAGAAGCATATGACTCCTATGGAAAAGGCGGGATGGACGCCGCTGCCGCATTCGGACGAGGATCTGGAGCGCTCGAAAAGCGTACCCGACACGCCGCAGACTCGCGCCGAAACCTACCGGCTGGCCTGGAACGATCCCGACTTCATGACGCGCCGGGAGTTGCGCGCTGTGCGCTTGCAGCTTGAGCTCTTGAAGCCCGAAATGATCCTGGCCGAGCGCGGCATCCGCTCGACGGTGATCCTGTTCGGCGGCGCGCGTATTCCCGAGCCCGGCGGCGAGGCCTGGGCCGCCAAGAACGAGACGCAGAAGAAAAACCTCGAGGAAAACAGCAAATATTACGAGGAGGCGCGCAAATTCGCCCGCCTCTGCTCACAGCAATCGGCCACGTCCTACTACCGCGAATTCGTCGTCGTCACCGGTGGCGGCCCAGGCGTGATGGAGGCGGGAAATCGCGGCGCCGACGATGTCGGCGCGCCGTCGATCGGCCTCAACATCGTCCTGCCACACGAGCAGGCGCCGAACGCCTATGTGACCCCGGAGCTGTGCTTCAACTTCCACTATTTCGCCATCCGCAAGATGCATTTCGTCATGCGCGCCAAGGCCGTCGCGGTGTTTCCGGGCGGCTTCGGTACCATGGACGAATTCTTCGAGACGCTGACGCTGATCCAGACCGGCCGCATGGAGCGCGTGCCGGTGATCCTGTTCGGCAAGGCGTTCTGGCAGCGCGCGATCGACCTCGATTTCCTGGCCGAACAAGGCACCATCACGCCCGGCGACCAGGATATCATCGACTTTGTCGACACCGCCGACGAGGCCTGGGGGATCATCAGCCGCTTCTACAAGTTGGGGGAGTAGGGGAACCGGGAATTGAAGAACTGAAGAATTGAGGAAAAGGAGGTCCGGATCGGTCTCCCTTTCACCAGTTCTTCAATTCTTCAGCTCCTCAATTCCTCTACCCCCTCCACTATCCCCGTCAGAAACGCCGCGAGATCGTCGGTGACGAAATCGACGTCGTCCTCATTGGCCGGATCGCGTTCCCAGATCTCGGCAAAGGTCGGCTCGAAATTGCGCGGCACCACCAGCACCGTGGTCATGCCCAGTGATTTCGGCACCTCGAGGTTGCGGGCGAGATCCTCGAACATCACCGCATTGTGTCCGGTGACGGCGTGCAGTTCGGCAAACTTCTCATAGGTCTGCCGCGACGGCTTCGGCGTCAGCCCGGCGGCGACGATATCGAAAATGTCGTCGAAATGGTCGAGTATGCCGAGCTGGCGCGCGGTGCGCTCGGCGTGCCTGCGGTCGCCATTGGTGAAGATGAACTTGCGGCCGGGCAGCTGGCGGATAGCGGTGCCCAGCACCGGATCCGGCACCAGCCACGAATAGTCGATATCATGCACCTTTTCGAGAAAGTCGTCGGGGTCGATGCCGTGACGCGTCATCAGCCCGTTCAGCGTCGTGCCATATTCGAGATAGAGTTCCTTCTGCAGCTTGCGCGCTTCCTCGCGCGGCAGCGTGAGCAGTTCTCCGACATAGGCCGTCATCTTGACGTCGATCTGCGAAAACAGATTCGAATGGTGCGGATAAAGCGTGTTGTCGAGGTCGAACACCCAGTCGGTGACATGGGCGAAGCGGGCGGGATCGGGCAGCGTGGTCATGGCGTCCTTATGGCATGAAATATCTGCCGTTCGAACCCCTTTCTGATGTAGAGCTTATCCACAACCTATGTGCATCTAGAGTTGTAAAAATGGGCTCACCATTCAAATTTTAGCCATCACGGAAAGGTGGCCTTCAGGGCTTGCTGGCACAGAGACGGTTCAGTGGGAGCCAGCGATGAGTCGCATAGTCTTAAAGTCCGCCGCGGTCGCATTCGGCTCGGTAGCCATCTCGCTTTTGCTGACGCTGATCATCGTTCCCGCCATGGGTTTTCCGGTCGACCGCACTGTCTGGCTGACATCGACGGTGTGCCCGCTGGCGCTCGCCTGGATCGCCTGCGCCAGCACCTTCTGGCAGAGCGACCGACTGAAAAACGCGCATCGCGATCTCGCCCGCGCGCATGCCCAGCTCGCCGCCGCGCATCGGCGCCTGTCGGCGAAGGCGAGCCGCGACGACATGACCGGCATGCTCAACCGCGAGAGCTTCTTTGCCGCGTTGGACGGCTCGCGGCGCAAATCCGATCGCGGCGCGCTGCTGATCATCGACGCCGACCATTTCAAGGCGATCAACGACAGTTTCGGCCATCTGACCGGCGATGACGCACTGGTGTTGATCGCCAGCGCCATCGAGCGCGGCGTCCGCAGCGGCGACGTGCTCGGCCGCATTGGCGGTGAGGAGTTCGGCGCCTTCCTGGTCGGCGCTACGGAAGCCGAAGCCCGGCGCGTGGCCGAGCGCATCCGCCGTGAAGTCGAGCTGGTCCGCTTTCGTCCGGTCGACGAGCGCACGGTGCCGCTGACCGTCTCGATCGGCGGCATCACCTGTGCGCAAGATGCCGATGTCTCGGACCTGATGCGCGCCGCCGACCGCCGGCTCTACGAGGCCAAGCACCGCGGCCGCAATTTGTCGATCCTCGACCGGGACATTTCCGAAGCTGCCTAGGTGTTGGTGGTGGGGCTGTTAACGGTTCGCCAACATTGTTTCCACGCAACTGCGCCGTTTACCGGGTTGTAACTCGTTTACAGGCAAGGCTTGGCACGGGAATGGCATGTCTGGCCGGTACCTGTGCCGTTCAGGGAACGCCATGCGTGGATCGAAGCCCCCATCCAGAGACGTGTCATGAGTTTCTTCATCAGGAAAATGTCGCGCCGCACCATCGTGCAGGCGCTGATTGCGATGCCGGCGCTACAGCTTTTTCGCAAGCTGCCTGACAGCGACCGCCCCCCGGCCGATCCCGACGAGATCGTCGTGGTCAATGGCTGGATCCTGAAGCGGAGCGACCTGGCATGATCTTCGACAGCTATGAGGCGTTTCGAGCCTCGGATTTCAAGCCCAAGGTCTGCATTCTCGGCTCCGGGCCTGCCGGCACCACCATCGCCAGAAAGCTCGGCGCCGCCGGCATTCCGGTGGTGATGCTGGAAGCCGGTTCCCGTGAATTCAGCGATGAATCTCAGGATTTCTATCGCGGCTCCACGGTCGGCGATCAATATTTCGATCTCGACATCACCCGGCTGCGCTTCATGGGCGGGTCGTCGAACCACTGGGCCGGCTGGTGCCGCGTGCTCGACAAGCAGGACTTTGAGCCCAAGGCATGGGCGCCGGACACCGGCTGGCCAATCGCCCGGACCGACATCGAGCCCTATCTGTCCGAGGTGCACGACATACTCGAGCTTCCCGACTTCAAGCCCGATGTGCCGATTTCAGACGACATACGCTGGGTGCAGCTGATCAAGAGCCCGGCCGTGCGCTTTGGCGAGAAATTCTCCGACGAGCTCGACAAGAGCAAGAACATAGCGCTCGTGCTCAACACCTATGCCACCGAACTTGCCGGGGACGGCAAACGAGTGACCGGCGCCAGGCTGTGGTCGAACGGCAAGGATGCCGGCGCCTTCAGCGCCGATTATTTCATCGTCTGCGCCGGCGGGCTGGAGAATTCGCGGCTGCTTCTATGGTCGAACCAGCGCTCGAATGGCGGCGTGGTGCCGAACGCCACGGCACTTGGCCGCTACTGGATGGAGCACCCGACCTTCGAGGGCGGCAATGCCATCCTGGCCGATTACAGGGAGTTCGAGGTTGACGCCGTCAACGAGGCGTTCTTCTCGCCGACGCTCGCCGCCATGGAGCGGCTGCAGATCATGAATTTCGGCATACGCCTGATCGAGATGCCCTATGCCGGCGTCAAGAGCCTGATTGCCGACCTCGCCTGCACCGCGCCCGAGGCCGCCGAATGGGTCGCCTACCAGCTCAGCCAAAACCTGCGCTGTGCGGCCCAGCTCTACGTCGCCTGGGAACAGGCGCCGCTGGCCTCGAACCATATCGAATTGTCGAAGACCGATGTCGACCGTGCCGGCGTGCCGCGCATCGAGCTGCACTGGAAGAAGTCGCCGTTGGAGCGCCGCACCATCCTCGAGGGGCTCAAGCTGTTCGGAACGACGCTGATCGAGAAGGACCTCGGCCGCGTCCGCATCATGGACTGGCTGACCAATGGCGAGGACTACCCGACGGATGAGGAACTGGCCGGCCACCATCATATGGGCGGCACGCGCATGGGCACCGATGTCACCAAGAGCGTGGTCGACGCCAACTGCAAGGTGCACGGCATGGACAATCTCTATGTCGGCGGTTCCTCGGTATTCTGCACGTCGGGCGAATGCAACCCGACGACGACGATCACCGCACTTGCCTGCCGGCTAGGCGACCATCTGACCAAAGTAATCACGGTGTGACGAAGTCATCCCCCCGGGTGTGACGAAGTCATCACCGTCTGATTGTCAAAAAAGCGAACGGCGCGACAGGATTGCTGCCGGCGCTACCCATGCCTTGGTGTCGAAACCCTCGGAAATCAGCGCCAACGAGATCTCCCTCCCCCTTGTGGGGAGGGATTAAGGGTGGGGATAGGTGCCGCGCAACCCTTCAGGATTTGCTAAACCGTCGCTGGGTCCAGCGCCGGCTGCCCCTTGCGGCGGGCGACGATCGCCTTGAAATCGGCGGTCCGGAACGCATCGCGCAACACGTCGAAAGACGGCAGCACGAAATAGGCGCGCTGGAACTTGTCGATCTCGTAACCGGTGCGCATCACCGTTTCGAGGTCGAAGGGCACGTGGTGCGCGTCCGCGCTCGCGACGGCGAACTGCAATTCGGTGAACGACGACATCAGCCCGGCGCCGAAAGCTTTCAGCTTCTGGCCCTCCTCCTGTATCAGGCCGTATTCGGCGGTGTACCAGTAGAGACGGGTGATCATCTCGTCACCGCCCAGCGCAATCACGCTCTCGGCCTTTTCGCCATATATCTGCATGAAGTCGGCAAACACCGGCTGCGTCAGTATGGGCACATGGCCGAAGAAGTCGTGGAACATGTCGGGTTCGACGATGTAGTCGAGCTCGTCCTTGGTGCGAAGCCAGTTGGTAACGGGGAAGCGGCGGTTGGCGAGATGGTCGAAGAAGGGCGCGGCCGGGATGAGGCCAGGCACGGCGACGATTTCCCAGCCGGTCAGCTTGCGCAGCTTGTCTGAGACCGCGCCGAAATCCGGGATCTTGTCGAGCAGGCCGAGTGCGGCGACCCCATCGAGATAGGAATGGTGCGCCAGCTTCTGCGTCAGCTTGGTCTGCCGGTCGCACAGCGTGCGCCACACCGCCTGTTCGTCAGCGCTGTAGTTGTAGCCCTGCGCCACGGTGAAATCGGAACGGCAGACCGAATAGTCGCCACGCAGGCCTTGCGCCGCGCAATCACGGGCATATTCGGCAACGCTCATCGTCGTCATGGTTCTTCTCCCCTGATCGTGACACTTTAATCTGTCCGCAGAGTCTAGCGGCGGCCGGCGAGGCAATTCAGCTTTGATGATGGCTTGGGTCCATGATTTGAGGTAAAAACCACCGAACAGAAGCTGAAAGAGAGTGAAAATGCCTCAGTTCGACGATTTCGAGATCAAGATGCTGGATGTGCTTCAGCGCGATGGACGCAAGCCCGTGTCCGAACTGGCGCAGGAGATCGGCCTGTCGACGACGCCTTGCGCCCGCCGCTTCGAGGCGCTGCAGGGGGCCGGCATCATCAAGGGCTTTGCCGCCGTGCTCAACCGCCGCGCCGTCGGCCTGATGGTCGAGGTGTTCATCCAGGTGCGGCTCACCAGCCACAGCGACGGTTCGCCCGAAACCTTCATCGCCGCCGTGCAACGCATGGATGAAGTGTCGTCATGCTGGACGATGACCGGCGACCACGATTTCCTGCTGCACGTCATGGTGCCGTCGGTCGACGAACTCAACGCCTTCGTCATGCACCGCCTGATGCGCCTTGCCGGCGTGCGCGACGTTCACACCCAGCTGGTGCTGCAGAACATCAAGGGCCCGGGCCACGTGCCGCTCGCCCACCTCAGGCGGTAGGACACGCACCGCCATTTCTGCGGAAAAGCTGCACGCAAACTGCTGAACGGAGCCCAAATGCGAAACTGAAACGCCGGCTACGCCATGCGGACCGTCGCTCAAAGGTCCGTCATGAACATCGTGCTGATCAATCCGCCGCACACCGCCATCGGCAGCCGCGTGCCCGATGACCATCTGCCACCGCTCGGCCTGCTGGCACTGGGCGGCCCGCTTATCGAAGCCGGCCATAAAGTCCGGCTGGTCGATGCCGAATTCGGGCCGATGCCGTTGGAAACGCTGGTGCGCGATGCGCTCAGCGGCCAGCCCGATTGCATCCTGATCGGCCATTCCGGCTCGACCTCGGCGCATCCCACCGCGCTCGCGATCGCCCGCATGGTCAAGGCGCTCGAGCCGGCGACGCTGGTGATCTATGGCGGCGTGTTCCCGACCTATCACTGGCGCGACATACTGGCGGCGAGCGATGTCTTCGACTTCATCGTGCGCGGCGAGGGCGAGGCAACCATCCTTGCCCTGGTCGTGGCACTGGACAATCGCCGGCCACTGGCCGATGTCGCGGGCATCGCCTATCGCGACGATCTCGGCCGCCCCTTCGCGACGCGGCCGGCCGGGACCATTGCCGATCTGGACGAGTACCGCGTCGGCTGGGAGCTGATCGATCACCGCCGCTACAGCTATTGGGGCGGCAAGCGCGCCGTGGTCATGCAGTTTTCGCGGGGCTGCCCGCATCTGTGCAACTATTGTGGCCAACGCGGTTTCTGGACCCGCTGGCGGCATCGCGACCCCAAGAAATTTGCGCAGGAGATTGCCTGGCTGCACCGCCAGCACGGCGTCGAACTGATCAACCTCGCCGACGAAAACCCGACCGTGTCGAAGAAGGTTTGGCGCGCCTTTCTCGAT
Source organism: Mesorhizobium sp. M0058 (assembly GCF_040323095.1). Classification (NCBI taxonomy): domain Bacteria; kingdom Pseudomonadati; phylum Pseudomonadota; class Alphaproteobacteria; order Hyphomicrobiales; family Phyllobacteriaceae; genus Mesorhizobium; species Mesorhizobium sp. M0058. The sequence goes on along the minus strand of NZ_JAMYUQ010000012.1, from coordinate 19,423 downwards.
GCGCTGATCGCCGAGAACGTGCCGGTGCTGATCGTCGGCTCGACCCGGGCCGATGACATCGTGCGCGATGCCGACATCCTGCACCTCTATCGCAAGGCCGGCGTCATCCGCTGGCTGCTCGGCATGGAAAACACCGACGAACAGACGTTTCAATTAATCCGCAAGGGCGGCAGCACCTCATCCGACCGCGAGGCAGTCCGGCTGCTCCGCCAGCATGGCATACTGTCCATGGCGACCTGGGTGGCCGGGTTCGAGGATGAGACCTTTCGCGATCTGTGGCGCGGCTTTCGCCAGCTGCTTGCCTATGACCCCGACCAGATCCAGGCGCTCTATGTCACGCCGCACCGCTGGACGCCGTTCTTCCGCATCGCCAAGAACCGCAAGGTGATTCAGACGGATGCCCGGCTGTGGGACTACAAGCACCAGGTGCTGCAGATGACCCGGCTGAAACCGTGGATGCTGTTCTTCTCGATCAAGCTGATCGAGGTCGCGGTGCAGTCGCGGCCGAAGGCGCTGACGCGCATTCTCTTCCACCCCGATCCCGAACAGCGCCATTCGATGCGCTGGTACACGCAAATGGGCCGCCGCGTGTGGTTCCGCGAGGTCTGGGGTTTTCTGGCCCGCGACCGCCGCCTCAAGGATGGTCCGACGCTGGCTGAGTTCTGGGGCGCGCCGCAGGATGCCGATGAGGAATCCATGGTCGTCATGCGCCCGCCGCTCAAGCCGGCCGAAGCGGCTGTCGCGATCTCGGCCGGCGCCTGACGGGCTCGCTGCCCTTCATACCTACCGTATGCATATTGACATACGCAGCGTATGTACCTACCTCATGCATACGGGACGTATGTGAGTGCCCCGGACAATGGAGTGAAAATGACAAAACGCGACGCGATCTTTCCTGCCGGCCGGCAGGCTCTCTACGAGATAAATCGCTATTCTGCTGCAATCCGATCAGGCGATCTTTTGTTTGTCTCGGGCCAGGTCGGCAGCCGCGAGGACGGGTCGCCCGAACCTGTCTTCGAAAAGCAGGTCCAGCTTGCCTTCGATAATCTCGCGGCCGTGCTGAAAGCAGCGGGCGCCACGTTCGACGATATAGTCGACGTGACCACCTTCCACACGGATCCGGCAGCGCAATGGCCCGTGATCGATGCCGTTCAGCTGAAGGTGTTCGGTGAACCGCCCTACACCAATTGGACGGCGGTCGGCGTCAACTGGTTAGCCGGCTTCGACTTCGAGATAAAGGTCATCGCGCGCCTGCCCCAGCCTGCCTAACGGCTGGCCAGCCGATCGACTGGCCGCCAAGCCAGTTGCACCTCAGGGCACGATCAGCGTGCCGGCGCCGTGTTCCGTGAACAGTTCCAAAAGCACCGCATGCGGCGTCTTGCCGTTGAGGATGACGACGCCTTCGACGCCGCGCTCGATCGCCTCGATGCAGGTCTCGACCTTGGGGATCATGCCGCCCGACACCGTGCCGTCCTTGATCAGCGCCTTGGCTTCGGCCACTGTCAGTTCGTCGATCAGCTTCTTGTTCTTGTCGAGCACGCCGGGCACGTCGGTCAGGAACAAAAGGCGCGTCGCCTGGCAGGCGCCGGCGATGGCGCCGGCGAAGGTGTCGGCATTGATGTTGTACGTGTGGCCGTCGCGGCCCGGCGCCACCGGCGCCAGCACCGGGATCATTTCCGAGCGTGCCAGCAGGTCGAGCAGGGTGCGGTCGACCTCGACCGGCTCGCCGACGAAACCGAGATCGAGCACACGCTCGATGTTGGAGTCCGGGTCGATCATGGTCTTGCGCGCCTTTTCGGCGAACACCATGTTGCCGTCCTTGCCGCACAGGCCGATCGCCCATTCGCCCTCGGCGTTGATCAGCGCGACGATCTCCTTGTTGATCGAACCGGCCAGCACCATCTCGACGATTTCGACCGTCTTCTGGTCGGTAACGCGCAGGCCGCCTTCGAACTTGGATTCGATGCCCATCTTGGCCAGCATGGCGCCGATCTGCGGCCCGCCGCCATGGACGACGATCGGGTTGACGCCGGACTGCTTCAGCAGCGCGATGTCACGGGCGAAAGCCTTGCCGAGCTCGATATCGCCCATGGCATGACCGCCATATTTCACCACCACCGTCTTGTGCTCGTAGCGCTGCATATAGGGCAGGGCCCGCGAGAGCAGGGCGGCCTGCATTTCGGCGGTGGCGGTGATCTCCGTCATCGGCATGGTTCCCTGGATGTGGGTAAGGACGGCGGCGTCTTAGCGGGAATTGGCCCAGGCCGCAAACAGCTTTGCTATCACGATGATGAAATCTGCCGGATCAGGCCGGCACCTTGAGCGGCGCCCGCCGCGTCAGCCACCCGGAAATCTTCTCCATCTGCGCGGCGAGCGACAAAACCGTCTGCTCGTCGCCGGGGCGGCCGACGCCCTGGATGTCGAGCGGCAGGCCATTCTGGATCGCCGGCCAGTGGTGAACCACAGGCTCTTGTCCATCAATCGCCCAAACAGGGATCTGATCTCCAAGGCACGGGTCAGATGCAATTTTTCGAGCAGGTTTCGATGAGCTCGTCGGCCCTCTTCGGGTCCATGGCGCGCAGGCAAGCGGCGGATGCGCAATGATCGGGTTGCCTCGGCGCGCGCGATCGCAGCATCGACAACGTCCGGCGGCGAGATCTCGCCTCTGTGCAACAGCTCTGCCAAGCCGGTCGCATCGTTCTCCCACAGCATCCGTTCGGCCGACATTGCTGTTCCCCTATTTGCGGGAGGCTAACGACAGCCGATTTCCTTGGCAACCGACCGGCGATTACTGGCGATTGGGCGCGACATCGATTGCGTGGACAACAAGATTTCTGCCTTTGCAAACAAATTGTGATCGCTTAGCTTGTCCGTATGACGCCGCAGGATATCTCCACCCTGATTGTCCGGACCTCGATGAAGGATCGGACTGCGTTCGATCTGCTTTACCGGCAAACCAGTGCGAAACTTTTCGGCGTGTGCCTTCGTGTATTGAAGGATCGCGGAGATGCGGAAGAAGCGCTGCAAGAGGTCTTCGTCAAAGTGTGGACGAAGGCGGATCGTTTCGCTGTTTCTGATCTCAGCCCAATCTCCTGGCTGGTGGCCATAGCACGCAATCATGCGATTGATCGCATCCGGTCGCGACGCAAGCCTGCTGCCGATATCGATGCCGCGCTCGACGTGGCTGACCCCGGTCCCGGGCCAGAGGCTATGGTTGTTGCGGGCGGTGAATCCGAGCGCATCTATCAGTGCCTTGAAGAGTTGGAACAAGACCGGGCGCAAGCCGTTCGGGGTGCGTATTTGAACGGCGAAAGTTACGCCGAGCTCGCGGAACGTCACAAGGTTCCGCTCAACACGATGCGGACATGGCTGCGCCGCAGCCTGTTGAAACTTAGAGAATGTCTGGAAAGATGACCCTGGCAGAAGAAAATGGACCGGAACGTGGAGGCGACGACCTGCTCGCAGCCGAATACGTTCTCGGCGTGCTGCCGGCGGATGAGCGCCAGATAGCCTCCGGACGCATCGACGCGGAGACCGGCTTTGCCCGTCTCGTCGATTCCTGGGAAGTGAATCTCTCGCCGATGGCTGCCGCTTATGCTGAGGTAGAGCCGCCGGCCACCATCAAGCCGGCTATCGATCGCCGGCTGTTCTCCTCCACCGCGGCGTCGACGACGGCCCCGAGCGGCAGCCTGTGGTCCAGCCTTAGCTTCTGGCGCGGCCTCACCGCAGCGGCTCTCGCGGCCCTGGTGCTCTATGTCGCCGTGCCTTACGTCAGGTCGCCGGTCGTCGTGCCGCAGGAGCGCCTCGTCGCCTCGCTGGCTGCCGAAGGCAGCGATGTCAAATACCTTGTCGTCTACGACGCTTCCCGCCGCGATGTCGGCCTGTCGCTGGTTTCGGGCGAACGCGCCGCCGGCAAGGACTTCGAACTGTGGATGATCGAAGGCAAGAATGCTCCGGTCTCGATGGGCGTCATCCCCGCCGGCCAGGTCGCCCATATCCCGGTTACCCCGGCCGTGCAGCAGAAGCTGGCGCAGGGCGCCGTGCTTGCTGTCAGCGTCGAGCCGACGGGCGGTTCGACGACGGGACAGCCGACCGGACCGGTCGTTGCCGCGGGCGACCTGAAGGGCATCTGATAGATCGTAAAACCATGACGTGATAATGAAGTCAGCGGAAGTAGATCTTCCGCTGTTTTCGTTTTGGATACGCTGCTGGAGATTAGAGATTCGATCTCCGGAGATAATTCGCCGACAAGATAAAGGATAAATTTTTCCCGGCGCGCGGAAACTCAGGCAGTTCTATTCCGTATCTCCTCATGTTCCCGAAAGAGGAAACAATAACCCCGAGGAGTTCGAACCTATGCGTAGAATCGCCACCCTTTTGCTCGCCGGTACCATTGCCGTCTCCGCCCTCGCCACAATCGCCTATGCCGAGAATCCGATGGTTGGCGGCGCCGCCATGTACGCCAACAAGAACATCGTCGAGAACGCCGTCAATTCGAAGGATCACACCACGCTGGTCGCCGCGGTCAAGGCTGCCGGCCTGGTCGAGACACTGCAGGGCGCCGGCCCGTTCACCGTCTTCGCGCCGACCAATGAGGCGTTCGCCGCGCTTCCGGCTGGCACGGTCGAGACGCTGCTCAAGCCCGAGAACAAGGACAAGCTCACCAAGATTCTGACCTGCCATGTCATCGGCGCCAAGGCGATGGGCGCCGATGTCGCCTCGATGGCCAAGGCCGATGGCGGAACCCATAAGGTCAAGACGGTTGGCGGCTGCGAGCTGTCGCTCAAGGCCGATGGCGGCAAGGTCACCGTAGCCGACGAGAACGGCAATGTCGCCAATGTCACGATCGCCGATGTCGAGCAGTCGAACGGCGTCATCCACGTCATCGACAAGGTCCTGCTGCCGAAGATGTAACAAAGCCCCTGCCGCCGACGAACAGGCGGTAAGCTCCTGCAGATTGCGCGGCCCCGCCCCCGTGGGCCGAGCAAACGACCGAGCGCTCCATCCCGTCCGCAACAAGCGCGGAGCCGGTGTGGAGCGTTCGTTTGCAGGACAACCGTCACCGGCTTTTGATTTTCCAGTGGCGGCCAAATTTGGCAAAACAACCCGCAGGAGGATTTCTGTCATGAACCGTCGAGATTTGCTTTTGAGCGGCGCCGCCATCGCTGCCGTGGCCGGCGCGGCGGCAACGTTGCGCATGGGCGGGCCCGCTAAGGCTGCCGAAACCTTCGAGGTCACCAAGACCGACGCCGAATGGCACGCCATCCTGTCCGACGAAGCCTTCAACGTGCTGCGCAAGGAAGGCACCGAATATCCCGGCACCAGCCCGCTGCTGAACGAGCACCGCAAGGGCATTTTCGCCTGCGCCGGTTGCGACCTGCCGGTCTATTCCTCGGAGACCAAGTTCGAGTCCGGCACCGGCTGGCCGAGCTTCTGGCAGGAGATTGCCAACGCCGTCGGCAAGACCGAGGACCGTTCGCTCGGCATGACCCGTACCGAGGTCCACTGCCGCCGCTGTGGCGGCCATCTCGGCCATGTCTTCGACGATGGCCCGGCGCCGACCGGCCTGCGCCATTGCATCAACGGCGTGGCGCTCAGCTTCAAGCCGGCCACTGCCTGACCGTTCGGTGCTGGGCGCGGTCAAAGCACCCGGCTCTGTGCTGGTCCGGCCTGACGGTTATGTGGCCTGGGTCGGCGGCCCTGAAGCAGCCGGGCTAACCGACTCGCTGACCAAATGGTTTGGGCCGCCTGCCGCAGCATAGCGCGCCGGGTGTTCGACCAAGGAGCTTGATAACGATCGATGCTTAAGCGTGACCCCGGAAATCGGGGGTGATTTCCGGCGTCACACATGAGGGCGCCAGGCGGGGGGTCCGGCGCGCTCAATGGCCTCCGCCACCGCTGCCCGCGGGCGGCGCCGGCTTGGCGATGACCAGGGTGAAGACCGCCATGGTCGCGAACAGCACGGTCAGCATGGTGAACACATCCATGAACGACAGCAGCGACGCCTGCTGCTGGACCATGCCCGACAGTTTGGAGATCGCGGCCTTGGTGGCGTCGAGACCAGGCGTCTGCTGGAAGTCGAGCGTCATGTTCTGCAGCTTGGTCTGCGCCGCCGCACTGCCCCATTCCACATGCTCGGCCAGCCTGGCGTAGTGGAAGGCGCTGCGATCGATCAGCACGGTGTTGATGACGGCAAGGCCGACCGCACCGCCGAGGTTGCGGGTCAGGTTGAACAGGCCCGACGCGTTCTTCAGCCGGTCCGGCGGCAAGGTGCCGAGCGCAATGTTGTTGATCGGCACCATGCACAGCATCATCGAGCTGCCGCGCAGGATCTGCGGGATCAGCAATTCCCAGAAATCCCAGTCGGCGGTCAGATGCGTCATCCACCATGTGCCGGCAGCGAAACCGAACAGCCCGATCATCATCATGATGCGCAAATCCATCTTGCTCGACAGGATGCCGGAAATCGGCGCAGTGACGAACATCGCCAGGCCGCTGACGAACAGGGCTTCGCCGATCATCAAGGAATCGTAGCCGCGGATGCGCCCGAGGAACACCGGGTAGAGATAGGTCAGACCGTACAGGCCGATGCCGATGACGAAAGAGAACAACGAACCGAAGGCGAAATTGACGTTGGTGAAGGCCCTGAGATCGACGATCGGCTCCTCGGCGGTGAAGGCACGCCAGAAGAACAGCGCCGCACCGACAACCATGATGATGGCGCAGATGAACACGGCCTGTTCCTGCAGCCAGTCATGGTTCGGACCTTCCTCGAGCACATATTCCATGCAGCCGAGAAACGCCGCCATGCCGGCAAGGCCCCACCAGTCGAACTTGCTGAACAGGCCGAGATTGGGCTTGTCGAAATCGATCAGGGTCCAAGTCGTGACCGTCACCAGAATGCCTGGAATGACATTGATGAGGAACAGCCAGTGCCACGACATGGCATGGCTGATATAGCCGCCGACGGTCGGGCCGATGGTCGGCGCCAGCGTCGCCACCAGGCCGATCATCGGCGACACCATGGCGCGGCGCGACGGCGGGAAAATGGTGAAGGCGGCGGCGAAAACGCTCGGGATCATGCCGCCGCCGATAAAGCCCTGGATGGCTCGGTAGACGATCATCTGGTCGATGTTGGTGGCGGTCGCGGCCAGCGCGCTGGCCGCCGTGAAGCCGGCCGCAGCGCCTGCAAACAGCACGCGCGTCGACAGCATCCGGCTGAGGAAGCCCGACAGCGGGATCATCACCACTTCGGCGATCAGATAGGCGGTCTGCACCCATGGGATTTCGTCGGAACTGGCGCTGAGGCCGGCCTGGATCTCGGCCAGCGAGGCTGAGACGATCTGGATGTCGAGGATCGCCATGAACATGCCGAACACCATCGCCAGGAAGGCGATGAGGCGGCGCGTCGAGATGGTCGTCGGTACCGCCGGCATGGCAGGCGCCGGCGCCGCTCCTGCAGTTATGGTTGCGGTTGCCATGGCGTTGCTCCCGGCTTTCGCTCAGTTCGCCGTAGCCGGAGCCGTGCGGCTGTCGACGGCGACGACGACGCTCAGGCCGGCGCGCAGCCTGCCTGCCTTCAGCACATCGGCCGGCACGTCGATGCGAACCGGGATGCGCTGCACCACCTTGGTGAAGTTGCCGGTGGCATTTTCCGGCGGCAGCAGCGAGAACACCGCACCCGAAGCCGGCGCCAGAGACGACACCGTGCCTTCGAAATCATGGCCGTCCGTGGCGTCGACCGAGACCCGCACCTTCTCACCGGGCACCAGCTTGGCCAGCTGCGTCTCCTTGAAGTTGGCAACGATGTAGAGCTTGTCCAGCGGCACCACGACGGCGAGCTTCTGGCCGGGGCTGACGAGGTCGCCCTGCTCGACCGAGCGGTTGCCGACCACGCCGTCATAAGGCGCCTTGAGCACGGTGAAGGAAAGATCGCGCGCGGCCTTGTCGCGGTTCAGCCGCAGCGAAGCCAGCGTGCTGGCCGATTCGGCGCGCTGCGCTTCGAACACGCCGATATTGGCCTGTGCGGCTGCAATCTGCGCGTCGGCGCCGACAAGGGCCGCATTGGCCTGGTCGAGAGCGGTCTGGGCATCGTCCAGTTGCGCCTGCGTGCCGACATGCGTCTTGACCAGTTGCGCGGCGCGCTGCTGGGCGCGAGCGGCGTTGTCGGCTGCCGCCTGGTCGGCGACCTTCTGCGCCTGCGCCTGTTGCAGCGAAGCTTGCGCCGCCTTGGTCTGCGCGTCGATACGGTCGAGCGTCTTGGCCAGCGTGGCGATCTGCGCCTCCGCCTGGGCAACGGCTATTCTGTAGTCGCCGTCGTCGATCGTCAGCAGCGGATCGCCGGCCTTGACCTGCTGGTTCTCCGAGACCTTGACTTGATCGACATAGCCGGAAATCTTCGGCGAGACGAACGACATGTCGGCCTGGACATAGGCATCGTCGGTCGAGATCAGGAACCGGCCGTCGGTCCAGTAATTATAGCCATACCAGGCGCCGGCGCTGAGCAGAGCGAGGCCGATGATCGGCAGCATGAACGAGCGAGCCGACCGCTTCTTCTTGGCCGGCACCTCGGCCAAAACTTCGGCGGCAGGCTTGATGGGCGCTTCCGGCGCTTCGATAACCGGCGAGACCTTGGCGTTGGGAAAGGGGCGGACTTCGGCGGTGGTTGGCGTGTTCGAGGACATGATATCTCGCTACCGTAGCTACATAAGGAAAATGTGTTATACTGAACCGTTCGGTTCGATGCGAACGTTGACATAGCGCTAAAGCAGGCCCATATCAAGAGCAATCGAACCGCTCGGTTCGAATTATTTCGCGAGGTGTGACTTTAATGGCCGACACGTTACCCGACGTCGAAAATGATCCCTGCGATGTGCTGGATAGTGCGCGTCGCGGCCGCCCGGCGGCGGGCCAGGATCCGGTCAAGCGCAGCCAGATCATTGAGGGCGCGCGGCGCGTGTTCATCGACAAGGGCTTCGAAGCGGCGTCGATGAACGACATTACCCGCGAGGCCGGCGTCTCCAAGGGCACGATCTATGTCTACTTCGCCAACAAGGAAGAGCTGTTCGAGGCGCTGATCGAGGAAGAGCGCGGCACCATCTTCAAGAACATGTACGACATGCTCGACCGCGCCGACGATCTGCGCCAGACGCTGGTGAAATTCGGCAAGGTGCTGTCGATGAAGATCACCTCGGCCAAGGTCATCCAGGCGCAACGCACCGTGATCGGCGCCTCCGACAGGATACCGGACATGGGCGCGCGGTTTTACGAACGTGGCCCCAAACGCGGCCACGACAAGGTGGTCAAGTTCCTCAATGCAGCCATCGAACGCGGCCTGCTCAAGATCGATGATGTCGATCTTGCCGCTTATCAATTCACCGAACTGTGCCTCGCCGGCCTGTTTCGCCAGTGCATCTTCGCCTACCGCACCAAGGCGCCGAGCCAGGATGAAATCGACCACATCGTGCGGTCGGGCGTCAGCCTGTTCCTGAAGTCCTACGGCACCGAAAAGCTTGCCGAGGAAGAAAGCCACCAGATGATCGCCGTGGAGGCGAAGCCAAAGGCAAAGGCCTAGTTAGCCAAAGGTCTTTTTTCGCAACTCCGGACGGAAAACCGCTTCACACTTTTCCCGGAGTTGCTTTTAACCGCCATTGGCCGCCAGCACGATCGCCGCGCGCAGTTCGTCCAGACCCTCGCCCTTTTCCGACGACGTGGCGAGCACGAACGGAAACGCCGCCGGTCGCTTCTTGATCTTCAGTAATGTCTCTTCGATCAGCCGCGGCACGCCGGCGGCCTTGATCTTGTCGGTCTTGGTCAGCACGATCTGGTAGGACACCGCCGCCTTGTCGAGCAGTGACAGCACCTCGTCGTCCTTGGCTTTGATGCCATGCCGGGAATCGATCAGCACATAGACTCGCTTCAGCGTCACGCGGCCCTTGAGATAATCGAAGACCAGCTTGGTCCAATCGTCGACTTTTTCCTTCGGCGCGCTGGCATAGCCGTAGCCCGGCATGTCGACCAGCGCCATTGGCGGCAAGTCGGCGCCTTCGCCGGAAAACCCGCCCGGCACGAAATAGTTGAGCTCCTGCGTGCGGCCCGGCGTGTTGGAGGTGCGCGCCAGCCCGTTATGGCCGACCAGCGCATTGATCAGCGACGACTTGCCGACATTGGAGCGGCCGGCAAAGGCGATCTCCGGCGGCCCCTCCGGCGGCAGGAACTTCATCGCCGGCACGCCGCGGATGAAGATCCACCCCTTGGTGAACAGGTCGGTGCCGATGACGGTGTTGCCCGGCGCGTTCAAATTGCTGCCTCCAGCCTGGAAATATCGGCGCCTCGGATGGCGTTGAGGTTGCGGCCGATCTTGTCCACCGGCCAATTCCACCACGCCACAGCCAGCAACCGCCGCACCGTCCTGTCGTCGAAACGCATCTTCACCACCTTTGCCGCATTGCCGGCGACGATCGCATAGTCCGGCACGTCATGCGTCACCACCGATTTCGCCGCCACGATGGCGCCATTGCCGACCGACACGCCGGGCATGATCACCGCATCCATGCCGATCCATACATCATTGCCGACCACCGTGTCGCCACGCACTTCCTGCGACCACGTCTTCGGGTCGAAGCCTTGCTCCCAGCCATGGCCGAAAATGTTGAACGGATAGGTGGAAAAGCCGGACATGGCATGGTTGGCGCCGTTCATGATGAAGCGCGCGCCCTCGGCGATGGCGCAGAACTTGCCGATGATCAGCTTGTCGCCGATGAAGGGATAATGATGCAGCACGCATCGCTCGGCGAATTTGTCCGGTCCGTCAGGATCGTCATAGTAGGTGAACTCGCCGATCTCGATATTCGGCGCGGTGACCAGGGGCTTGAGGAAGCCGACGCGGGTGTGCATCGGGATGGGGTGTTTGATGTCTGGGTTGGGTCCGTCCATGGCGAGATCCGTCGAGAGTGGCGCAAATTAAAGCCGCCATTCTAGATGGCGTGATCCGCCCTATAGCACCAATCGCCCGATGAGCGAGCCCTGCTGGGCTTCGATGTTCAGTTCGTGCCGCGGCAGATCACGATCAGGTCGACCGCCGCCGTCGGCTAAGGCGCCCTGAAACCCAAAAAAACGGGGCCCTGCGAAGGACAAGCAGGACCCCGGTGGTGTCGAAGACGGCTTCAAAAGAATGGCACCTCCTCGTGAGGTGGGGAAGGCAGACCGAGAAAGCCCGTCGTAGCCCGCCGTCATTCCCCGTTGCGTAAAGCCGTTACTTCGGCAACAGCACCTTGTTGACGACGTGGATGACGCCGTTCGACTGGTTGACGTCGGCGACCGTCACCTTGGCGGCGCCGCCGGACTCGTCGACGATGTAGAGCGAGCCGCCCTTGACCTCGGCGATCAGCGTGTCGCCGCTAACGGTCTTCATCTCATACTTGCCGCCCATCGCCTTGGCCTTGGTCATCATCTCCTTGGCCGAGATCTTTCCGGCCACGACATGGGCGGTCAGGATCTTGGTCAGCTTGTCCTTGTTTTCGGGCTTCACCAGCGTGGCGACGGTGCCGGCCGGAAGTTTCTTGAAGGCGGAATCGGTCGGCGCAAACACCGTGAAGGGTCCCGCGCTTTCCAGCGTGTCGACCAGGCCGGCGGCCTTGACGGCGGCAACCAGCGTCTTGTGGATCGGCGAGTTGAGGGCGTTCTCGACGATGTTCTTGGAGGTCAGCATCGCAGCGCCGCCAACGGCGGGATTGGCGAGCGTATAGGCCGTCGTCGCTGCGAGGCCCGATAGAGCCAGGCCGGCGGAAAAGCATAATGCCTTGAGGATGGACTTTGCCATTGGAGAACCCTTCTGGTGCGACAATTGTTGATTCGATTGTCGGGAAGAGTTACGCGGCGATTGCGGGAAAGTTTCGGTGCAGCGTAAAAAATGATAATGATAACAAATACTTAAAGGAGAATGCCCATTCCACGCGCCGCATCCCCGCGATGGACATGACGGGGTCACGGATCAAAAACAACGGTCTTCGGATTAGGGCTGATCGGTGTTGATCGGCCTTGGCGGTACAAGCAGCAGCCACGCCGGTTGCACGCCGCAAGTTTCGCGCCTCACGGGAACGTGATGAGCGCCTCGTCCACAAAAAACACCGGACGAGCCGGGGCTTTGATTGCCACGCCGTTTATTCAGCCGGCGAGGGTTTCTTTCGGAACAATGCCGTCAGATTGTCCCACAATTCGATCTTGGCGCCCTGGCGCTTCATGATCACGCCCTGCTGCAGGATCGACAGCGTGTTGTTCCAGGCCCAGTAGATGACGAGACCGGCCGGGAAGCTGCCCATCATGAAGGTGAAGATCACCGGCATCCAGGTGAAGATCTGCGCCTGCGTCGGATCCGGCGGCGTCGGGTTCATGCGCATCTGCAGGAACATGGTGATGCCCATGACCACCGCCCAGGCGCCCATATGCGGCAGGAATGCCGGCGGCGCGAAGGGCAGCAGGCCGAACAGGTTGAAGACCGAGGTCGGATCGGGCGCGGCCAGATCCTGGACCCAGCCGAAGAACGGCGCGTGCCGCATCTCGATGGTGATGTAGAGCACCTTGTAGAGCGAGAAGAACACCGGGATCTGCAGCGCCACCGGCCAGCAGCCGGCGAGCGGATTGATCTTCTCGGTCTTGTACAGCTCCATCATCGCCTGTTGCTGCTTCATCTTGTCGTCCGCGTATTTCTCGCGGATCTCGAGCATCTTGGGCTGCACCTTCTTCATGTTCGCCATCGACGCATAGGATTTGTTGGCGAGCGGGAAGAAGAGGGTTTTGACGACGACGGTGGTGGCAAGGATGGCCAGACCGAAATTGCCGAAGAATTTGTACAGCGTGTCGATCAGGTAGAACATCGGCTTGGTGATCCAGATGAACCATCCCCAATCGATCAGCCGGTCGAACAGCCTGATCTGGCGGTCCTGGGCGTAGGCGTTGATCTTGTTGACTTCCTTGGCGCCGGCGAAGATCTCGGTCTCGACCGTCGCCGACTGCCCGGCGGCAATGGTGATCGGGTCGGTGAGGAAGTCCGACTGGTAGCGCGGGCGGCCATTGTCGTAATAGGCATAGTGCGGCTGGAACGGCTGCTTCTCGGTCGGCACCAGGGTAACCGCCCAATATTTGTCGGTGATGCCAAGCCAGCCATCGGTCGATTTGCTCGGCGTATAGAGCTTGTTCTTCTCGATGTCGGCGTATTTGTGCTCCTGCAGGCCTTCCGTGCCGGTGACGCCGATCAGCCCTTCATGCAGCACATAGGAGCTGGCGACGGCCGGCTTGTCGAAACGGATGACCCGGCCGTAATTGGACAGCGTGACCGGGGCCGAGCCTGAATTCTGCACCGCATCGGAAACGGTGAACATGTAGTCGCCGTCGACGGAGATCGTGCGCTTGAAGGTCAGGCCCTTGTCGTTGGTGAAGGTCAGCGTCACTGGCGTCGCCGGCGTCAGAGTCGCATTGCCGTCGACGCTCCAGACCGTTTCCGGGCCTGGCACCGTGCCGGTCGTGTCACTGCCGACAAAGCCGATCTCGGCATAATAGCCGGTGGGCAGCGCCTGCGGATTGAGCAGCTGGATCTGCGGCGATGTCTTGTCGACCGTCTCGGTGTAGTGCTTGAGCTTTAGGTCGTCGAGGCGGGCGCCGGTGAGGTTGATCGAGCCCGACAGGCTCGGCGTGTCGATGTTGACGCGGGCCGTCTTGGCCACTTCCTGCGCGCGGCCTTCCGGCGTCGTGACATAGGTGCCGGGCGCGTTTGGAATGGCGCCGGGCGCTGCGGGCGCCGGCGTGCCGCCGGGGTTGGCGGCCTCGGCCGCCTTCTTCTGCTCCGCCGCCCGCTGCTCTTCGATGCGGGCCGCCTCGCGCTGCTGTTCGCTGCGCGGCAGCACATAGAAATATTGCCACAGCCCGAGGATCAGCACCGACAAGACGATGGTGATGTAGAAGTTCCGGTTGTTTTCCATCGAAAGCCCTTGGCCTATCGTGTTCCGCTGAGACGGCGGGAGAGTTCGGCCTCCAACTGGCCGAACGGAATGGTGAGCACGTCTTCACGCCCGACGATGACATAGTCATTGCCGGGCGCCATGTCACTTGCGGCATGGGTGCGCACGGCTTCTTTCAGCCGCCGCCTGACGCGGTTGCGGACAACCGCATTGCCGACCTTCTTGGTGACGGTGAAGCCGACGCGCGGCGGCAGGCCGTCATTGCGGTCGAGAACTTCGACGAGAAAAAGCCGCCCGCGCCGCTTTTCACCGCGGCGGACGGCCAGGAATTCCGCACGTTTCAGAAGCCGCTTGGGGTTTGGTCCCACTGGCTTGCCGGTTGCGGGCAACGATCTCGTCTTCCGTTCAGGCGCTGAGCCGCTTGCGGCCGCGGTTGCGGCGAGCTGCGACGACGCCGCGACCACCCTTGGTGGCCATGCGAGCACGGAAACCGTGCCGGCGCTTGCGGACGAGTTTGGACGGTTGGTAGGTACGCTTCATTTGTTTTAATACCGCGGGGTGCGGCCCTTCTTGATTCTGTCACTGTGTAACAGGAGCTTTGCCGGGCCGGCATTGGCGCGATCGAAACCGCGCCGGGACGAATGGCCCGAGCGTGAGCGGCTTATAGAAAGAAGGGTTTTGGGAGTCAATCCAGCGCGAACTATGAGTTCGTCGCAGCGCGAACACCCAGTTCGAGGCGGTCTTTTATTGCTGGCACCATCGTCCAACGAAGGATGAAATTGGCAAAAAAGCCGCAATCGCCTAATCTCAACCGATCAAGCGTTTGTGAAGACAGGCCTTAATGAGCGAAGTTGCATCAGCGGATGAAGGGAGCGGCCCGGCGACAGCCGATGCCAGCCCGGCGACCGTTCGCCCGGTTGCGAGCCGTTCGGTGCCCAATCGTTCAGTGCCCTTGGCGCGCGGCCTGTCGACCAAGCTGCTCTTGCTCACCATTGTCTTCGTGCTCCTGGCCGAAGTCCTCATTTTCCTGCCCTGGATCGCCAGCTACCGCCTGGCCTGGCTGAAGGAGCGGCTAAGCACCGCTGCCGCGGTGTCGATCGTGCTGGTGCAGGGCGAGCCCAATTCGCTCTCCCGCGCCGCCCAGAACGACGTGCTGATGGCAATCGGCGCCAAGGCGATCGCGGTGCGCGACGGCGGCGTGTCGCGCCTGCTGGTGGTGGCCGAGATGCCGCCGCAGGTCGACGAGCATATCGATATCGCCAATGTCGGCATGATCAAGGGCATGACCGGGGCGCTGGATACGCTGTTCTTCGGCGGCAAGCGCATGCTCAGGGTGTTCGGCCCGGTCGGCGACAGCGACAAGGAATTCGAGCTGATCATGCCCGACTATTCCCTGCGCAACGCCATGCTGCGCTATTCGCGCAACGTCGCCTTCGTCTCGCTGCTGATCTCGTTGTTCACCGCAATGCTGGTCTATGCCGCGATCGACCTGATCATGATCGGCCCGATCCGCACCATGACGCGCTCGATGCTGTCCTTCTCCGAGGCGCCCGACGATCCAGGGCGCATCATCCACCCGGCCGCCCGCGCCGACGAGATCGGCGTTGCCGAGCGCGAACTGTCGCAGATGCAGGAACGGCTGCAAAAGATGCTGTCGGAGCAGAAGCACCTTGCCGACCTTGGCCTCGCCGTCTCCAAGATCAACCACGACATGCGCAACATCCTGGCCTCGGCGCAGCTGATGTCGGACCGCCTGCGCCTGGTCAAGGACCCGACCGTGCAGGCCTTCGCGCCAAAGCTCTTGCGCGCGCTCGACCGCGCCGTCTCCTATTCCGAAGGCGTGCTCCACTATGGCCGCACGCAGGAGCCGGCGCCCTCACGCCGCCGCTTGCGGCTGCGCCAGCTGGTCGACGACGTCCACGGCCTGCTCGACATCGAGGACGGCATCGAATTCGTCAATGCCGTCGAGCTCGCCTTCGAGGTCGATGCCGATTCCGACCAGCTGTTTCGCGTGCTCACCAATCTGTGTCGCAACGCGGTCCAGGCGATGGCGGCCGACGCCGAGAGCGCGCTGGTGCGCCGGCTCGCCGTATCGGCCGAGCGCATAGGCAGCGTAAGCCGCATCATTGTCACCGACACCGGTCCCGGCCTGCCGGCGAAGGCGCGAGAAAACCTGTTCGCGGCGTTTCGCGGCTCGGCCCGCAGCGGCGGCACCGGCCTTGGCCTGGCCATCGCGCATGAACTGATCCGCGCCCATGGCGGCACGGTGGAGCTGGTCGAATCGATCGGCGGACGCACCACCTTCGCCGTCACCATCCCCGACCAGCCGGTCCGCCTCGACCAGGCCCGCAGCGGCCTGCGCCGCCCGGCCTGAGCTGTATTTGATATTCAGCCGAAGTCGGACTTAGCTGAATCTCAGCACACCTTGATCGGCACCGTCGAAAGCAGCTGCGACAAAACTTTTGCCGGATTGGCTTGCTTTTCGGAAATTCAGTCGCTAGGGAACACGTCTTGTCGCGGCCGGTCGTCAGGATCGGTTAGCGGGGCTATGTAAAGCATGGCCTGTTGCGCGCCCGTAGCTCAGCTGGATAGAGCACCAGACTACGAATCTGGGGGTCAGGAGTTCGAATCTCTTCGGGCGCGCCATATTTTCCAAGGGTTTGAGCCCAATGCCCGAAAGTCGCGAAATAGCTGGGGGCACACAGGGGGCACAGGAACGCCTTGGTTTCCGCTATTCCGTCGACGAGCGTGCCGCCTTGCTGGCGGCTGGATGCCCGGAGGTCGAATCCCTCGAAATGCTTGCCCACCACTACCTCCAAACGCCGACGACGGTGGAACGGAAGCAAAGCTGGACCGAATTTCAGGCCAGTTGCCGGCGCATCAATGCGGCCGCAGTGCAGCTGCTCGAGGAGCTCGAGGCCGGCGGGCACTGGTCGCAAGAACAATGGGTGGACGACTACCCGGAGCGATCGGACCTAATATCTCAGCTGCTCGGGCTGGCGAACTGGTCAGAGCATGCGGCCGCCCACGCCGAGGACGAAATCCCCCATGCGAATGCCAACTGGTCGTGGCGGCAATTCCTATGGGAGCTCTGCCATTTCTGGGACCGCCGTCTCGGCCAGCCGGTCGGTCGGCGCCAGAAGCGCGACGAGGTCGGCGGTCCAATGGTCGCGTTCTTGGTCGCTGCGGCCGGCCCGGTAAAGCTGGTCCGCGCGCCTGAGAACCTGGGCGGAAGCATGACGCCGGAAATGTCGTCACATGCGATCCGGGATTATCAGCGCTTTTCTCGAAATCAGGAGGAAGGTAGCCGAGCCATCTTAGCCGCGATCCGGGACGTGGCGGAATAACGCGCCTAAACCCAGCTAACTCTCGCCACTGCACAACGGCACGAATTAGCGCTTCCATGCACTCCTTCAGAAAATGGAGCGCATTTGATGTCGACTCGTATTCTTCCCATCGATGGGGTGCTTGACCGCACCGGTCTTTCGCGTCGCACCCTCTACCAAGAAATATCGGATGGACGCTTCCCGAAGCCTATCCAACTCACGGCCCGTCGTGTTGGCTGGCCGGAAGCCGATATCGAAGCTTGGCTTCAGGCTCGGATCGAAGCGCGCGACAGAGCTGCTGCGTGATGACCACGTCTCTCACGCCGGCCGACCATGCGAGCGCCGTCGCCTGGCTGCGTGAGAACTGGTCGACGGCCGAACGTCCATTGATCCCGATGATCCGGAGGCGCTTCGACGCCGGTCCGATCGAGGCCGTTGCGATCCTGCGCGAGGCTTCGCCGCACAGGCGCGAGGTGTCCGCGTGACGCGGCGCCGACGGATTGGTTGATCGATCGTGAGCGCAGCGGCACGAAAGTGGCTGGATCGACAGCACGTCGCCGACGGCACGCTGCTCCTGGTGCTGCGCGCCATGGCTGACCTCGCTGATAAAAACGGCCGCTGCAACAAGTCCCAGACAGGAATCGCGCACCATGCCGGCCTTGGAGAGCGAGCAGTTCGCAACTCGATCAAGCTGCTCGATCATGTAGGCATGATCACCCGGGACCGACGCAGCAGCGGCGGCAAGGCCGGTCGAATGACTGACCTCGTTCACCTGTCAATCGAGCAGTCGTTCGACCTTTCTCGGGAGGTAGTGACCTCGCTTAGAAGTGTGGGTGCAACCGGCACGAAAGACCGGTTACACCATGTGGGTGCAACCGGCACGGAAACGTGGGTGCAACCGGCATTGTTACCGGCACGAAAAGCGGTTGCTCCCAAGCCCTCGCGCGGGGAAGTAGAATCTATACCCTCAAAAGTCGGCTTAAATCACCACACCTCCGGCCGTGTCTGGCTGGATCGAAAACGTTCAGCGTGGCGTGCAGCGGTTCGACTTGACGGCGTTGATTTTACCCTCGGTCGGTTCGCGACTGAAGCCGAGGCGGCGCGCGCCCTCCGGGGCGCGCTCACCGACATCGAGCACGCAGCGAGTAATCGCTCTGGCACTCCGAGAGATCCACACACCAAGACCTCTGCGGGCCCCACCAACGGTGAATCGTTCGGGCAATGGCTTTTCGGCAATGCGCCACGCCCACCGGCAACGCCGCGCCCTTCAAGCCAGTCTCCAACTGACTCGCACTACAGCCGCGCGACCGAAACAGACACGCGTCGAGTAACGAAAGAACCTCCACAATGACCATAGGTCGGGAGCAAATCGCCAAGATCGGAAAGCTAATCCCGCGCCTCGCAAGTGATCACGATGGAGAGGTCGTCGCCACAGCGCGCGCCATCATCAGAACGCTCGGCGCTGCCGGCGCCGACCTGCACGACCTGGTTGCTGCGCTCGACAGGCCGGCGCTCGACCGCATCGTCTATCGCGATCGCCCTGTCCAGCAAAGCCCAAGGTGCGCTGATCAACTGGAGCCGCTCTGTCGCGGCGATGTGCTGAAGTTGGCGCGCTTCCTCCTGCACAAATGCCGATTGCCGGACAAGGAAGCTGGCTTTGTTGCCTTCGTGATTCGAACCGCTCTGGCGGGCGGCGATGATGATCAAGTCTGGCTCACCGAGAAGCAACAGAAGTGGTTTGTGGACCTCGTGCACAAGCACAACGCGATGGAGAGAGCCGCATGACCGCCGCCGCGCTCGCTCTCCGCCTCGTCGACAACGCGCTCGCCGAGCTCGCCGAGCGAGCGCAGGAGATGCCGTCGCGCACCCTGCGGGCCGAGCTCGACGACATCGCCAGGTCAGGCCGATCGGCCGCCGGTGATCTCGTCGCCGGCGTGCTTGACCGCGAATTGCAGCGGCGAGATCGGGAGGTCATCGAATGACCCAACCGCGCCCGGAAGGGAATGAAGGACCCACCCCGGGGGGGGGGAGGTCAATCTCTGGGCGGTCACGGGGGTCCAACCGCTCGGGGCTCATGTTCACGAAAAATTTGCGCAGCCCGGAAATATCGGAAGTGGGTTTTTTCCCGACCCGCCGAGCGAC